>WLOZ01000050.1 GCA_009699025.1 Actinomycetota bacterium | reverse complement strand
CTCGGCACCGTTGCTGTGTCCGTCGAGGCCAGGCTTTCCGACCAGCAGTCTCAGCCGGCCACCGAGCTCATCACCCGTGCGCCGCACCGCCTCACGCACCAGCGCTAGTGACTCGCTGACCTGCTGCACGCCCACGACTCCGGCAACCCCGGTCGGAGCGCGATACTCGCCGAACACCGAGCGGAGGGCTCCCGACCACTCGCCGGTCGTGACCCCGGCACGCGCGCACGCGAGCGAGTGCTGCATGAGGTTGGCATCGGTGGCCGCAGCGTCGCGCAGCCCCGCGAGGGCAAGCGCTGCCGCGGCATTGTCGCGCTTGATCCGCCACTCGCCGAGCGAATCGATGGCGCGCTGCTCCACCGCCGGGTCGACCGACATGAACGCGGTGTCGACGTCAGCCAGCAGGGGGTTGGGCTCGGTGGTCTCGAACCTGTTAACGCCGACGATAATCTCGTCGCCGCTCTCGATTCGAGCCCGTCGCGCAGCATGCGACGACACGAGCTGACCCTTCATGTAGCCGCTCTCGACGGCGGCCACAGCGCCACCCATTCCCTGAACCAACTCGATCTCGCTGCGCGCGGCAGCCACCAGGTCAGCGGTGCGAGCCTCGATCACGTGTGAGCCCTCGAAGATGTCGTCGTACTCGAGCAGATCGCTCTCAAAGGCCAGCACCTGCTGGATGCGCAGCGACCACTGCTGGTCCCACGGCCGCGGCAGCCCGAGGGCCTCATTCCACGCGGGGAGCTGTACAGCGCGGGCACGCGCATCCTTCGACAGGGTGACCGCCAGCATCTCGAGCACGATGCGCTGCACGTTGTTTTCTGGCTGCGCCTCAGTGAGCCCGAGCGAGTTCACCTGCACGCCATAGCGAAAGCGTCGCTCTGCAGGATCGGTGATGCCGTAGCGATCACGCGTGATCTCGTCCCACAGTTGAACGAAGGCGCGCATCTTGCACATCTCCTCGACGAAGCGCACCCCGGCATTCACGAAGAAGGAGATGCGCCCCACTACCTCCCCGAATCGCTCGGGAGGTACCTGCCCGCTGTCGCGCACGGAGTCGAGCACTGCAATTGCCGTGCACATCGCATACGCGAGCTCCTGCACGGGCGTAGCGCCAGCCTCCTGAAGGTGGTAGCTGCAGATGTTGGTCGGATTCCACTTCGGAATGTTCGTCACGGTGTAGGCCACCATGTCGGTGATCAGTCGAAGGCTTGGGCCGGGCGGAAACACGTACGTGCCCCTCGACAGGTACTCCTTGATGATGTCGTTCTGAGTAGTTCCCTGGAGGAGAGCCGGATCGACGCCCTGCTCCTCCGCCGCGGCGATGTAGAGGGCGAGCATCCACATCGCAGTCGCGTTGATGGTCATCGAGGTGTTCATGGTGTCGAGCGGGATATCGCGAAAGAGCGCTCGCATGTCGCCGAGGTGGGTGACCGGCACTCCCACCTTGCCGACCTCACCGCGAGCGAGTTCATCGTCGGGGTCGTAGCCCGTCTGCGTCGGAAGGTCGAAGGCGACCGAGAGTCCGGTCTGCCCCTTGGAGAGGTTGTTCCGATACAGCGCATTGCTCGCCTCGGGCGACGAGTGACCCGCATACGTACGCATCAGCCACGGTCGTTCCTTGGCGCGTCGCTCGTCGGTCATCGATCCTCCAGAGTTGTCGTGAAACTCAGTCGTGGGTGTAGAAGCCGCGACCACTCTTGCGGCCGAGGTCGCCAGCCCGCACCATGCGGCGCAGCAACTCGGGCGGGTTGAACTTCTCGTCCTGAGTATCGGCATACACGTTACTGGCGGCGTTGAAGAGGATGTCGGTGCCGGTCAGGTCAGCGGTCTCGAGCGGCCCCATTGCGTGGCCGAACCCGAGCCGGCAGGCGATGTCAATATCTTCGGCGCTCGCCACACCACTCTCGTAGAGCTTGATGGCCTCCACCGACAGTGCTGCGATGAGGCGCGTGGTGACAAATCCTGCAACGTCGCGGTTCACCACAATGCAGGTCTTGCCGATCGACTCGGCGAACGAGCGTGCCGTCGCAAGGGTGGCGTCAGTCGTGTGATGGCCCCGCACCAATTCGCAGAGCTTCATCATCGGCACCGGTGAGAAGAAGTGGGTGCCCACCACACGCCCGGGGTTCGCCGTCGCTGCCGCCACCGCCGTGATCGGGATCGCTGAGGTGTTGGAAGCGAGCACCGTCTCGGGGCGGGTGCACAGCCCGTCGAGAATCGTGAAGAGCTCAGCCTTCAGCTCAAGTCGCTCATAAACCGCCTCGACCACGATGTCGGCCTCGGCCGCGGCTTCGAGGTCGGTCGTGATGGTAATGCTCGCGAGTGCCTCAGTCGCCGCCGAGGCGTCGAGGCGTCCCTTGGCGACAAAACGGGCGAGGGAGGCCTCGATCGACGTCATTCCCCGTTCAAGCGCGTCACTCGATACGTCGCGCAGGGTGACGTCCCAGCCCCAGACGGCCGCCACCTGGGCAATACCAGATCCCATCAGACCCGAACCCACCACCATCAGCCGACCAGTCATCGCTCTCCTCCTCCACAGTTGAGCACAGGCTATCCGCCGACAAGCTCCGCCGCCGCGAGTGCGGTGGCGCCCTCGAGTGAGTGCGGTCACACTGGAGCCATGACATGGGGCTCGTTCTCATACGCCTTTGGCCCGGTGTTGGGCCTCATCGGCGTGGGAGTGCTCGTGCTGATTCTCCGGTGGGCCTACAAGCCGGGTGCAAGCCTGGTCGAGAAGGCGGTTCGGCCGTCGTCGACTGACAACTACGGAATACTCGTGCCGGTGGCCCACCCGGTTAATTACGCCGACGGCGAGGTGCTACGCCGAACTCTTGAGGACGCCAACATTAAAGCAACCCTCGCCTTCACCGTCGAGGGCCCGCGCGTGATGGTGTTCCAGCGCGACGAGCTGATCGCACGTGCCACGCTCAAGGCCCGCCCCACCCGCTGAGCCTCTAGTGCGACGACCCCACCAGGATCCGATGCCTACCTGAAGGCGCGATGTGCTTGCCGACCGTGACCACCTCACGCGTGTGCCAGCGGTTGTCAAAGAGTTTGCCGAGCGCCCAGTAGCGGGTAGGCACTAGGAGAACCATGTTGAGCAGAACAGCGCCTGGTACTCCGAGCGCCAGTGACCGCAGCTTCTGCCCGCGCGGCTGATCAGTGCGCCCGATGAGGTAGAGCGCGCCAGTGCCGTAGCGAACGATGAGGTAGACCATGAAGTACGCCCACAGTGTCAACTGGTGACCCTCGTAGCGACCACCGTGAGTGGAGATGATCGACGCAACGATCCAGATCGCGAACACGGGGGTGAGCGCCATCTGAAGGAGCCCGTACGCGGGGCTGAGCATCTGCTTGGGAGTGAGGTACCTAAACACGTAGGGCAGCATCCACCACCACGATCGGGCCCAGCGGAGCCGCTGGCGGTACGTGCCATTGAAGGTCGACGGCATATCGGTGACGACTCCCGCTTCGGCGACGCCCACCACCTCTCCGCGACGCAGCGCGCGCAGGGCGAGCCAGCGGTCGTCGCCGGTGCCACACTCGACGGCATACGCCTCGAGGTGGTCGTACAGCAGTTCGCTGCGGTAGAGCGCGAGTGCGCCGGAGGTGGTTTCGAGCGATCCCAGCATCGAGCGGGAGGCCCGCATCATCACGCACGAGGTGCCGATGTCCATGTCGGCCGCCCGACTGATCCACGAGTCGGCGTAGTTACGGATGTAGATCATTCCCGTCGCCGCCTGCACGGCAGGCTTCGACATCGCCCGCAGAAGCTGCTCGCACGCGTCGGGGAACGGCTCTGAGTCCGAGTCAACAGTGAGGATGAACTGATACTTCTCGCGATCGATGCCCCGCAGCACGGTCACTTGGGCGCCTCGCTTGCCGGTGTTCTCCTGGCGCAACCAGGTGAGGCGCGGATGCTGAATTGACGGCACCACCGGCACCTTGGAGCCGTCGTCGATGACCACGATGTCGATGTCGACCGTCTGAGCGAGCAACGCTCGCACAGTGCCCTCGAGCCCCCGGGGATCCTCGTTGTACGCCGGCACGATGCACAGAACCCGGCCTGCGGCCACCGGCAATTGGGTGTAACGACGACCCACTACGAAAGCCGATAGGCAGGCTAGAAGTACGAGGGAGCCCAGGCACCAGTAGCCAATCAGCACCAGGTCTCTGGTCTGCATGAAGACCAGCAGCGTCACCGCCGCGAGACCAACGGCGATGGTCAGCAGTACGAGGATTCTCTTCAGCAGAATCGCTCGCGAGCCTGGTCGGCCCATAGTGCTAGCCGTTCTTTTTTGCTGAGACTCGCAACCCGATGATCCCCGCGCACAGGGCCATCGTGACGCCAATCACGATCCAGCCAAGGAGCCCGGTCCCTAAGGCCGACGCCTGTGACAGTCCTAGTCCCGCGGCCCCGACTCCACCCGCTCCAGCTCCGTAGTTCATAACCCCTCCAGCGTCCGTTGAGCAGCTCTTAGCGCTGCATGCTCACCACATATCGGCCGGTGAGACGGAAGGCTTGAGGGTCCGGAGAAAAAACTTTTACGTATCGCCAACTTTGCCGCTGGTGGTCACCGCCCGCGGAAATGGGGGCCCCGCTGAGGGCTCAACCAACCCGGCGGATTTCGGCGCCCAGCCGCTGGAGATCTTCAACAAAGTGGGCGTATCCCCGGTCGATGTGATGAACCTCGGTCACAGTCGTGACTCCGTCGGCGACCAGTCCGGCCAGCACGAGGCCAGCGCCGGCGCGCACGTCGGTGGCTTCCACCGGGGCCCCCGACAGCTGGGCACGGCCGCGCACCATCGCGTGGTGCCCATCAATGCGCACGTCAGCACCCAGCCGTGCGAGCTCGTTCACAAAACGGAAGCGTGCCTCGAAGAGGTTCTCAGTGACGAGCGCTGAACCCTCGGCAATGGCGTTCAGCGCGATGAACTGCGGCTGCAGATCGGTGGGAAATCCCGGATAGGGCAGGGTGACGATATCGACTGCGCGCGGCCGCGAGTTCATCACGACCCGAAAACCGTCGTCGAGCACCTCCACCGTTGCTCCCGCGGTGGTGAGCTTGTCCAGCGCGATGTCGAGGTGCGAGGCCGTGGCCTTCCGCACGGTGATGTCGCCCTGAGTCATGGCTGCCGCCACGGCCCACGTTCCCGACACGACGCGGTCGGGCACCACCGCGTGATCGACGGGCACGAGCGCGTCGACTCCGGTGATCTCTAGGGTCGACGAGCCGATGCCGTCGATGAGCGCCCCCATGCCCACCAGCATCTGGCACAGGTCTCCGAGCTCAGGCTCGCGCGCGGCGTTGTCGATGACGGTTACCCCGGCGGCGAGCACGCTGGCCATCAGGATGTTTTCGGTGGCGCCGACACTGGGAAAGTCGAGCATGATCGCAGCGCCCACCAGTCCACGCGGCGATGTCGCGACGAGGAATCCGTGCTCGACGGTCACCTCGGCTCCAAGACGTTCCAAACCAGCAATATGCATATCGAGCCCGCGCGAGCCGATGGCGTCGCCGCCGGGCAGCGCGATGTCTGCCTCGCCGCAGCGCGCCAGCAGCGGGCCGAGTACGCAGATCGAGGCTCGCATTTTGCGAACGAGGTCATAGTCGGCGAGGTGCGACGGCTTGCTCGGCACGTCGATCACCAGTGTCCGGGCCGCCTTGTCGTGCTCCACCTCACAGCCGAGCCGACGCAGCAGCTCGCTCATGATTTCAACATCGAGGATTTCAGGAACGTCACGCAGGGTGGTGCAGCCCTGCGCGAGCAGACTGGCGGCCATCAGCTTCAACACGCTGTTCTTCGCCCCGTCGACGGTCACCTCACCCACGAGGCGTGCGCCCCCCACCACTCGAAACGCCTGCATGGCCCTCATCGTAGAGCGTGGCGCCCCTCACCTCGACCACTCACTGCCCGAGGAGCGGCCACGCCCGAGTCGCCCTAGGGTAAGGGCATGGTGAACCTCACGCGGATCTACACCCGCACCGGCGACGACGGCACAACCGCGCTCGGCGACATGTCGCGGGTGGGCAAGAACGACCTGAGGCTGAAGGCGTACGCCGACGTCGACGAGGCAAACTCGTCGATCGGGGTCGCGATTGCACTCGGTGAGCTGCCCGAGTCAATGGCCTCGCTGCTGACAAAGATCCAGAACGACCTCTTCGATGTCGGCGCTGATCTGTGCACTCCGATCGTGGCAAACCCCGCGTATCCGCCGCTGCGAGTGCTCCCCGAGTACGTGCAACGACTCGAGGACGCGTGCGACGAGCACAACGAGCAACTCGAGGCGCTGCGGTCGTTCATCCTCCCGGGCGGCTCGGCAGGTGCTGCATTGCTGCACGTGTCGCGCACCGTGGTGCGGCGGGCCGAGCGCAGCACGTGGGCCGCGATCGACCAGCATCCCGACTCGACGAACCCACTTACGGCCCAGTACCTGAACCGACTGAGCGACCTGCTGTTCATTCTGGGCAGGGTGGCGAACCTGCCAAATGGCGACGTACTGTGGGTGCCCGGAGGCGAGCGGTAGGAACCCGCCCCCCACCTCGCCAATCCATAGGAAAGCGTCACACCCGGGGGGGCGGGTGTGACGCTTTCCTGTGGATTTGCGAGGGCGCGGGTGTGTGCGACTTCGCCGCGACCGGTACCTCGGCCATCGTCTTAGTGCAGAAATCGACCGCCGGATAGCCCAGCCGCCCCGTATTGTTCACCAGAGCCACCTCGGGCCGACGCATCAGGGGAGTTCTTCGATGAGCTGGACGAGCGAGCGGATCAATCGAATCTTCGAGGGCATCGGACTCAACACCTACCTGGAGATCGGCATCGAGCACGGCTCCAACCTCAGGGAAGTCAAGGCCAGGCGCTCTGTCGGTGTCGACCCAAGGCCCACCGACCAAGCCGTCGACTTCGCCGAGCACATCGAGGTGCACCGCGCCACGAGCGACGAGTACTTCGACTCCCTCGACCCCCGTACGAGATTCGACTGCATCTTCATTGATGGCCTGCACGAGTATGAGCAGTCACTGCGCGACCTGCTCTGGTCGCTGGCCTTCAGCCACGACCGCACCGTCATCATCCTCGATGACACGCGCCCGGACACCTACCACGGAGCACTGCCGCTGAGCCGCAGCCCCGGTGAGGTGCGCGAGGCCATGGGTAGCCCGTCGCACGGCTGGATGGGCGACGTATACAAGACCCTCGCCTTTGTGAACGACTTCGTCCCACAGTTATCCTTCGCCTCGCTCGTGGGCAAGGACCAGACGATCTTGTGGAAGGAGTCGCGCCCGGCTCGCGCGCAGCTATTCTCCGGTCTCGAGGAGATCTCGCGCTTGGAATACTCGCACTTCCTGCTGTTGCAGGACACGCTCTACAGCACCGAGCCCGAGGATGAGGTGCTCGACCGAGTGCGAGCGTGGCTCAACTCGCCTGACCACTAGCGAATGTGGGTCACAGCCACTCGCAAGCAGGTCTCGGCAAGGCAGACGGCAGCGACCTCCTCGGGCGAGTCGAGGCAAACCGCCTTGACCCGCTCGAGAGCCGCCTCGGCCCGCACCACATCAATGTCGGCCGCAGCCTCCGCCGCCACTACCACAATCGCGACGCGGTCACTATCGACGGAGAAGAAGCCGCCATGAAATGCGACCACCATCGTGGTGCCATCGATCGTCTCGACGCGCACCGTGCCGTCGGACAGCACCGCGAGAACCGGCTCGCGCGCGGCCAGGATGCCGATCTCCCCCTCGACGGTCTTGGCGACCACCTGCTTCGCCGCGCCCGCCTAGACCTTGCGGCCGAGGGCTACGAGCGACACTGAACGCTCGCCCATAACTGCGTTCAGCCCGCCAGCTTGGCGGCATTGCGCTCGACGTCGTCGACGCCACCGCACATGGAGAACGCCTGCTCGGGAAGGTGGTCGTGCTCACCCTCACAGAGGGCCTTGAACGACGACACCGTCTCGGTGACCGGCACGAACGACCCGGACTGACCGGTGAAGGCCTCGGCGAAGAACATGTTCTGTGACAGGAAGCGCTGAATACGGCGAGCGCGACCCACGAGGATCTACACCCGCACCGGCGACGACAGCACCATCGCACTCGGCGACATGTCACGGGTGGGCACGAATGACATAAGGCTCAAGGTCTACGTCTACGTCGACGAAGCCAACTCGTCGATCGGCGTGGCGATCGCGATGGGCGGGCTGCTGTTCATTCTGGGCAGGGTGGCGAACCTGCCAAACGGCGACGTGCTGTGGGTGCCCGGAGGCGAGCGGTAGCGGCCTAGCAGCCACCCCTCTCGGCTATCGCTTTGGAGTCACGCGAGGAATTGCACCGCCTCAGTAGGGATCAATTCTCAGCCCGAGTGGCCGCTTGGGAGGCACCCTTATTTTGACTATGTCAGGTGCCAGCGGCATCGCATTTCTCGGACCTAGTCCAATGCCTTGGGGCGCCTGAGCGCGATAGGTTCGCGCTTGGGTGCCCCCGATGCTGATCAACGTGACAAGGGTTCCCTGAGGCGAGCGCTAGCGAGCCGGAGTTGCGGCGTGAGACGAGCGCAAGCGCCGAGCGGGTCAGGCGAGCTGCCCGAGGGCTCTCAGGCGGGCACGGCCACGAGCGGCCATTCGCGGGTCATCGGACTCCGAGTCAGCCTTGGCCTGCTCGGCGTCGATCTCTGAGGCGAACTCCGCCGACTCGGCCAGAATGGTCACGCCCGCGTCCGTCACCGACATGTAGCCGCCGTCGACGGCGATGCGCAGGTCATCCTCACCCTCCCGCTCCACGCGCACCATGGCGTCATCGACAAGTTGTGCCACGAGAGGGATGTGATTCGGCAGAATGCCGATCTCTCCGGCTGTGGTGCGGGTGAAGAGGAAGGTCGCCTTACCCGACCAGATCTTACGCTCCACGGCGACTATCGCTACGTCTAACTCGGCCACGACTCACAACCTCTCGACTCACGCGTTCCTGACTACAGCTACCCGAACTACAGTTACCCGAACTACAGCGCGACGCCGTAGGTTTCGGCCTTCTTCGCCAGGTCCTCCAGGCCGCCGATCAGGAAGAACGCCTGCTCGGGCACATGGTCGAACTCACCCTTGCAGAGCTTGTCGAACGCCTCAATG
>WLOZ01000005.1 GCA_009699025.1 Actinomycetota bacterium | reverse complement strand
GAGCGCAACGCTGATCTCGCCGCGATACCCGGCGTCAATGGTTCCGGGTGCGTTGACGACGGTGAGCCCGTGCCGCAGCGCCATCCCGGAGCGCGGGTGTACGAACGCCGCGTAGCCCTCCGGGAGCGCGATGGAGATGCCTGTGGGCAGAGCACGACGCTCGCCAGGCGCCAACACCGCGTCGATTGTGCTGAGAAGATCGAGTCCGGCATCGCCAGGATGGGCGTAGGTGGGCAGGGGCAGGTCGGGATCGAGTCGCTGCACGAGCACGTCAACCGCGTGCGGAGGGCGCCTCACGGGTTGAGCTCGAGCCGCTCGAGCGCTCCCTTGACCTGACCGTCGCGCACCGCTGCCTCGAGGTCCTCGCGCCGCCCGTGATCGCGAAAGTGAGCGATGTCGACCTGCACGAACAGTGCTGCCGCCGTGAGCGCGACAGGCCCGTCTGGCGCGCCGAGCCGGCCGACCCCGCGCACGTACACCTTGCGGCCGGCCTGGCCGACGATCTCGCCGTCGAGGTAGAGCACCGAGTCGACGGGCACCGGTCGGCGAAAGTCGACCTCGAGCCGTCCGGTCACGGCGGGCACCAGCAGCAGCCAGTTCAGTGAACCGAGCACATCGTCGAAGGCCGTCGTGAGTAGACCGCCGTGGGCCAGCCCGGGTGCCCCCTGATGATTCGGAGACACGGTAAAGACTCCTCGCACCGTCAGCCCCTCACCGGCGGTGACCACCATGTGGAGTCCGGTCGGGTGCTTGGCCCCGCAACCGAAGCACATGTCGTAGTGGCCACCGAGCGCGGTGCCGGGCGCCGGTGCCGACTCGCTTCTGTCAGGCATCGTGGCGTGGGCCGGGGGGGTGGTGGCCGGCGAGCGCCCGCCGGCGTCGCTCGCCGAGCGCGGGGCGAGGTGCGAAGTCATGCGACGACCCTAGTAGGTGATGTGCGCGCGACCGTGCGAGTCTGGCCTCGTGAGTACTCGACCTCCCGCTGCTGACCCAACCGAGCCTGCCATCCTGCTCTACCTCGAGAGGTCGCGACCCTCGCTGGTGTGGTGGCCGGCCGGCGTCTTCGTGATCGCCTCGGTAGCGATCGCCTACGGCGCGATGCTGGGGCCTGTGGCGGGGGCGCTGATCGCCCTCGTCGGCCTGGCGCTGCTCGCTGGGCTGGTCGCGATCGGGTCCTGGCGCATCAGACTCACCGACGAGACCCTGTCGGTGGGTTCGGCCTCGGTCTCCACCGCCCGCCTGCGCGGCGCGGAGTCGCTCAACGTCGACGACGCTCGGCACCTCGCCGGGCCAGGAGCTGACGCGCGCTCGGTGTTCAAGCTCCGGGGCGGGATCCCGGCGGTTCGCATCGACCTTGACGACGCTGCGTGCCCCTACTGGCTGGTGTCGACTCGCACCCCCGACCTGCTTGCAGCCGCGATCACAGGTCACGTGGGTGCGGCTGTGCACAGCGACCCCGACGCGCCACAATAAGGGTCGCGCACCAGCCAACTAGCAATTTCGCCCCGCCGACCCACGAGCACGAGGAGACACTATGGCCAACGTCACAGCGGTGAAGGTGATCGCGCCGATCGCAGCGATCGGCGGCACCTGGATCGTCAAGAAGGGGCTCAATGCGGGCTACCGCGCCATCACGGGAAACCCGGCGCCCAAGGCTTCCGATCCGAGCACCCCGCTGCGCCAGGCCATCGTGTGGGCCCTAGCGACAGCGGTCACCGACGCGCTCATTCAACTGGCCATCGATCGCTGGGCCGCGACTAGCGAGGCGTCCACAGTGACCGCCTGAACCTCGAGGAGTCGCCTGAGTCAGGCGAGGGGTCTCAGGCGCACTCGCGGCAGATTGACTCGCCCTTGACCTCGCGTGCCAACTGGCTGCGGTGGTGCACCAGGAAGCAGCGCGAGCAGGTGAACTCGTCTGCCTGACGGGGCAGCACCCGCACGGTGAGGGACTCGTCGGAGAGGTCGGCTCCGGGCAATTCAAGGTTTTCAGCGAGATCTACCTCGTCGACATCGACAGCGGACGCCGACTTATCGACCCGGCGCGCCTTGAGTTCCTCGATGGAATCCTCGGCGAGCTCGTCGTCGGTCTTGCGGGGTGCGTCGTAATCGGTAGCCATGGGGTCGTGCTCCAACTGGTGTGAGGGTGGCGGATCGTACCTTGGGGCGAACAACGGCGGCGTCGGAATAATGCCCGTCGCACAAGAGTGTGCAGCATAGCGGGTCGCGCGGAAACCTGACTCGCCCCTTCGTACAGACTGTTTACCTTGGACGTGACGGGGATCACCCGCTCGGCCGCGGTAGAGCAGCCCGCCTCCGCTCCCGCGACAGGAGCCGCTTGAATAGGCCCATGCCCATCTACGCGCTCGGCGAACTCGAGCCCACTATCGATTCCTCTGCCTTCGTGCACCCCGATGCCGTGGTCATCGGTGACGTCACGATCGGCGCTGAGAGCACCATCTGGCCCACGGCGGTGCTGCGCGGCGACCACGGTCCCATCACCATCGGATCGCAGACCTCAGTGCAGGACGGTTCCGTGCTCCACGTGTCGTCCGAGGCAAGCACCACCGTGGGCAACCGAGTCGTGATCGGTCACCGCGTGCACCTCGAGGGCTGCACCATCGAGGACAACTGCCTGATCGGGTCGGGCTCCGTGGTTCTGCACCACGTGGTCGTGGGCCGAGGCTCGGTCGTGGGTGCCCAGGCACTGGTGCCGAACCGGATGGTCATCCCCCCACGCTCGCGCGCGCTGGGGGTGCCGGCGCGAGTCACAGAGGGAGTGGTCACCGAGGGCGAGTTCGACTACGCAGTCGAGATCTACGTGCGAAACTCCCATCGGTACCGGGCCGACCTGCGCCGACTCGACTGAGCCGCGGGGCGTCGGGGCCGCGGGGCCGCGAAGGTCGCTAGAAGAGTCAGTCGAAGTCGGCCCGCGCCTCGAGCAGCACGTCATGCAGATCGTCGAAGATGCCAGGCACCGCACAGATCAGTAGGTCTTCCCCGGCAGGCAGCCCCCTAAGCCCCTCCACCCGGGCGCCCGCCTCGCGCGCGATGAGGCCGCCCGCAGAGTGGTCCCACGGGTGGGCGCCGCGTTCAAAGTAAGCGTCGACGCGCCCCGCAGCCACCCAGCACAGGTCGATCGAGCAGGCCCCGGCCCGACGAATGTCGCGAATGCTTGGCAGAAGCGCCGCCACCACCGCGGCCTGCGCTCGGCGTCGCTCAGGCCGATAGCCGAATCCGGTCGCCACCAGTGACGACGCGAGATCGGGGCAGTCGCGCACCTGCAGAGAGTGGGTGCCCTCGAGGTCGATCATCCGCGCCCCACCCCCCAGCGAGGCCACAAAGGTTTCCCCCATCGCGGGAACGTGCACCACGCCGGCCACCGCGCGTCCGTCGACCTCGGCTCCCACTGACACCGCCCACATCGGAATGCCGTACAGGTAGTTCACGGTGCCATCGATCGGGTCTACCACCCAGCGAACTCCGCTCGTTCCCTCGACCGAGGCTCCCTCCTCGCCCAGAATCCCATCGTCGGGGCGGGCGCCCAGCAGTTGCTGGTGCAGCAGCGCCTCAGCGGCACGGTCCATGTGGGTCACGACATCGGTTGGCGACGACTTGGTGTCGATCAGCAACTCGGTACGCGCACCCTCGAGGAGTAGGGCCCCAGCGTCGGCGGCAGCGCGCACGGCGAGGGTGAGCAGTTCGTCGTGAAAGGGGTCGCGGGAAGGGTCGCGGCCGACGGTTTGCATGGAGTCATCATGGCAGCAGCCCCTCCCCCGGCCCATCGCGAACGACGAGAACCGACGCGCGATGGCAGGCCACCCGCACGCGTGGCGGTAGCGTCAGTACCGTGCTCTCCCCCTACGCCAGTGTGCTCCGCAACCGCGGGGCGCTCGCCTTCAGCGTCGCGGGGTTAGTCGCACGAATTCCAATCGCCATGGAGGGCCTCGGCGTGGTGCTGCTCGTCAGCATCACCGAAGGCTCCTACGCGCTCGCGGGCGTGCTGGCGAGCATCTTCGCCGTGAGCGCCTCGGCAATCAGCCCCCTGTCGAGCCGGCTCACCGACCGCCTCGGACAGCGCAGGGTGTTGTCGGTCCTGGCCCTGGCCCAGTCCGCGGCCGTCATCGGGTTTGTCGTGGCCGTGCGCGAGGGAGCCTCGGTGCCAACACTCGTCGTCCTGGCTGTGGTCGGGGGCGCCCTGCAGCCCAATATCGGATCACTCGTGCGGGCCCGGTGGTCGGCCATGCTCACGGGCACCCCCGGGCTGGGCGTGGCCTTCGCGCTAGAAAGTGTCATTGACGAGGTGATTTTCATCGTCGGTCCGGTGCTGGCCACGGGTCTCGCGCTGGGAGTCAGTCCGGGCGCCGCCCTCGTGGTGGCCTCGGTGCTGCTGACCATCGGGGGGCTCAGCCTCGCGGCCCAAACCTCAACCCAGCCCACGCACACTTCTCGCGCGGACGCACGCTCCAACCGAGAACAGATGGGCGTTGCAGTGCCGGTCATCGCATTGATTTTCGCCAGCCTCGGCATCGTGTTCGGAGCCCTCGAGGTGGCCACGGTCGCCTTCGCCACCGAGCGTGGCATCGCGGTAACGAGCGGGGTGTTGCTCGCGGTGTTCTCCGCGGGTTCCATGATCGGCGGCCTGGCCTTTGGCACCCGGGTGGGCGGCCGTAATCTCCCTCGGCAGCTCGTCGTGGTGCTGAGCCTGGGGGTGGTGGTGGTTGCCCCACTTCCCTTCATCGATGCGCCCCTGCTACTCGGCGCGGCCGGCTTTGTGGCGGGCTTGGTGATTTCCCCGTCGTTGATCTGCGGCTTCACCATCGTCGAGAACCTGGTGCCCTCGTCGAGGCTCACGGAGTCGATTACCTGGGTCTCCGCCGGTATCGGGCTCGGGGTCGCGATCGCTGCCAGCATCGCCGGAGTCGTCATCGACGCGCACGGAGGATCCGCGGGGTACCTCGTGTGTATCGGGGGCGCCCTGCTGGCTGCCTCCGCGGGCGCGCTCACCTTCGCCCCACTCGAGCGGGCCTGGCAAGCCCGCCCCGCCGCAATCGATCCCTCGGTCCGCGACTTCACCGACTGACCCCCATGTCGCTCATCCAGACGAAAGCGTCACAAGGAGCCGCCGGGATTGACGCTTCCGTATGGATGAGCGGTGAATTGGAGGCGCACGGAAGGATCCTCGCGCGGAAGTGGGGGAGGATTGGACGCTGCCACCATGCCGCTGCGCCAGAACGACGACCCCCCACGAACTGCCGGGGTCCGACGAAACATGCGTGGGGTGTGAGACTGTAGGACCCTCAGACACGAGCGGATCAGACCTAGTCGAGATGGCGGGAGGCACCGATGGACGACGGGCTTCGCCCTCGCGACATCCAGGCGCGCATCCGCGCGGGCCAGAGTTCGGCGCAGATCGCCTCTGCCACAGGGATGGACCTCGACAAGGTCGAACGGTTCGAGGCGCCGGTGCTCGCCGAGCGGGCCCACATCGCTGACCGCGCCCGCTCGACCGAGGTTCGTCACTCGGCACCCGGTCGCACGGTCGACGACGTGGTGCAAGCCGCGGTGAAAGCGCGTGGAGCCGACCCCCAGACGCTCGAATGGGATTCGTGGCGTCGAGACGACGGCCTCTGGACCGTGACCATCGAGTTCGGCCCCGACGATCACCGACTCTCGGGGCGCTGCACGTACGACCTCGTCGCCCGAGCGGTCTTTGCTGAGGATGACGTCGCTCGATCGCTGCTCGATCCCGAGGCCGAGCCGGCCACGTACGCCGCCCAGCCCGCCGAACGGCCCCGCCTGATGTCGGTGCCGCCCCCGGTGAGCCCCGACGATGTGTTCGACCATGCACAGGTCGAACGAGTCGAGCGAGTCGAGTCGATCGAGTCGATCGAGTCCCCGAGCCTCGAAGCTGAACCCGTGGCAGAGGAGCCCGAGCCGGAGGCCGCTCGTCCCGCCCCCGCCCCCGCACGTCCGAAACCTGCGCGCGGCAAGCGCGCCAGCATTCCTAGTTGGGACGAAATCCTCTTCGGAGTCTCTGACTCGGACTAGCGAGGGCGCCAGCCCCAGATCAGCCCCAGGCCAGCAGCGGAATTGCCATCTCCGCCTCGGTCGCTGCCCCGTGCTGACCTCGCAGCGCCGACGTTCGCGCGTCAACAGACTGACTGGCCAGCACCGTACTGCCGCTGGCCACCACCACGAGGTCGCCGATCCGGTCAGCAATGTCGGGGTCAACTGAGCCGAACCAGCCCTCAGCAACCGCCTGCTCGCGGCTGAGCACCACAGCTCGGTCGGCGAGACGCTCGGCCCATAGCGCCCCCACTTCTCGTTCAGCCCCCGGGCGCACGTACACGTGGCGCATGCGCGGTTCGCCCGCCAGCATCACCGCTGAATCTCTCAGCTCGTGGTCGTCGTCGATCTCGAATCGGTCGTCAGCGTCGGTGTCGACCATGCCGTGGTCGGCCGTCAGCAGGAGGCGCCCCGACGTGGGCAACTGGTCGACGAGCCGCCCGACGAGCACCTCGACCAGTTCGAGTTCGGCCCGCCACTCATCGGAATCGACTCCGTGCACGTGGCCGATCTTGTCGAGATCCCCCCAGTACACGTACACCAGCGACCGACCCTCGCCCGCCAGCGCTCGAGCCGTGGCCCCCACTCGCTCACCCAAGGAATCTGCGCCTGCGTAGTCGCCCCCTCTGAGCACCGCCCGCGTGAGTCCGCTGGACTCGAACGCGCGTGGCGACACGCTGGTGACTCGCACTCCCCCGGCAGCAGCTCGCTCAAGAACCGTGGCCTCGGGCTGCACGGCGATGGGATGCGGCTCATCACGCCACGCAAGCGGCCACAGCGTGTGCCCGGTCTCGGGCAGTCGGAACGACGCACCCACGATGCCGTGGCAGCCGGTGGTGAGCCCCGTGCCCAGGGCCGCAAGTCCTGAAGGCGTGGTCGACGGGAAGGGCGCGCTGATCACACGGCCGGCCCCTGTGGCCTCCATGAGGTGGGGAAGCTGCAGCCCGCCCCCCTCGAGCGCGGCGCGCAGAGGAAGCATGCCAAGCCCGTCGACCAGGAGCACCACCACGGAGTCG
Organism: Actinomycetota bacterium; assembly: GCA_009699025.1. The sequence continues at coordinate 10,195 of WLOZ01000005.1, read as the reverse complement.
GCCCGGCCGACGCCGAGAGTGTCGTGACAGCCACGAACCCCGAGCGCGGCCGCCGCACTGGACATCACCTCACGCAGTGATCCACCCCCTGGGGGGGTCCACCGCGGCATGACTGGTCAGCGCAGCCGGGCTGCGGTGGCCTGCGACAGGGAGGCCGCGAACGTGAGTGCCTGCGCCACCACCTCGGCGCCATCGGCAACCGCCGACACCCGCAGCGAGAGATCGTCGTTACTGGCAGCTCCCGTGTAGCCGTGGTCGGCGTCGCACTCGGGGTCAGAGCAGGCGGCCGGCTCGAGGTCGATACGACTCACCGCGCCCCAGCCGATGGTGAGTACCACCTCGTGAACGGGTCCGCCGCTGACGTACTTGGCGGGCTCGCTCACCACCCGGGTGACCACCACCGAGTCGACTCGCTCGAGACGCACGGCCTCGGTCGACGACGTCGCATACGGACGCTCGGTGGTCTCATCGGGAGGGTGTTCATCGGTGTGACCCACCACAAGTCGGGTGGGGGTGAGCGCGAGCACTGTGACATGGCGCCGAAGCTCATCGCGCCCATCGAAGGTCGCCTCGTGGTGAACCACGTAGTCGAGCACGGCCTCAGACGCGAGTGCCGTCGACAATGAGTCGAACACCAGTGCGGGGTAGTACCCGCTCTTGTCGATGTCGGACCGCAGTCTTCCCTCGAGGCTTCTCGCTGACGTCTCGGTCATGACCCTGATCCTCGCACGGCGGCGGTGTCTGCGGTGCGGCCGTCCTCCGCATTGGTGAGCAGAGGGCGAAGCGATAGAGACAGCAGCGCACCCGCGAGCGACCCGATCACCACGATCGCAATCCAAACCCCGCCCAGGCTCGCACCGATCAGAGCACCCGCCAGTGCGGGTCCGATGGCGCCTCCCACGCTGTACCCCCACGCGCTGACAGCGTTGTAGCGCCCACGCAGGTGGTCGGGCGCGAGGTGGTTGACCAGCGCCGGTGCCACGGGCGACCACACCGTTTCGGCGAGGGCGAAGATCGCCATTCCGGCGCAGAGCGCCACCAGAGCCACGGTTCCTGCCAGCAGCGCAGAGCCCCCCATGACGGCCCACGAGGCGCCCCACAGCACCCCCACGGCGACCAGCAGCGACACGCGTGAGCGCCCCTCCGAGAATCGGATGGTCCACCACTGCGCGATCACAATGACCCCCGTGTTGACCGCGAACACGACTCCGATGTCGCGCACGGGCATTCCGGCGACCCGGGTGAGGTACAGCGGGACTCCCGCCTCGAGGCTGCCGTAGCCGAAGGTGAGCAGCACCAGGTAGGCCACCACGAGGCGGCGGAGTCGGCGGTCACTGAGCACCTCGCGGTACCCGCCCACGGCCTCCTCGGCGGCAGCCACCTGCTCGGGGGTCCGTTGCGGCACACGGATGAACGGAAGCGCGACGAGGAAGGTGAGGTACGACACCGCGTCAACGAGGTAGAGGCGCACGAAGGTAGCTGGATCGGACAGGTCAACGATCGACGCCGCGATGAGACCGCCCATCCCCAGCCCGAGATTCAGCAGCATGAACTGCACACCGAACACCCGCTGGCGCGATTCCTCACCGCTCAATTGGGCAAGCAGGGTGCTCTGCGACGACCAGATGACCGCTCCTCCCACCGCGGTGACCGTCGCCACGGCAAAGGCCCCAGCCGTGGTCGATACCAACGCGTAGAGCCCCACCCCCACTCCTTCGACCGCGAGTGCAAACCCGAGCATCGTGCGGGCGCCAAACCGGTCGATCAGGCTGCCCCCCACAGGTCCGAGGGCGAGGCTCACGATAGCCACCCACGAGAGCACGAGGCTGGCGATGATCGTCGCGATTCCGCGCACACTGCTGAGGTAGATGACCAGCAGTGACATGGTGAGGCCACTTCCGGTCGAGCTGAGCACCATGCCGACGAGCAGCACGCGAACCGACCGCGAGAACGTCGCGGGCTGCTGGGGCAGGCTCACATGACCCGCCGATCGCCATCGATCGGCACCGCCGCTAACGGCAGAAGCGATATCGCGCCCTCGACCACGTGTGCACCGGCGGGGTGGGCGATCACGAGCAGATCAGCCGACGCGAGACCGGGCAGATGTTCGGCCAGCGCCCCCACGCCCACCACCACCCTCACGAGCGCCGCATGGTCGATGGGCGCAGAGCCGAGATGACCCTCGAGGAGTACGGCCGACGCCGGAGTGCGGATCAGGAAGTCAGCGGTTGCGACGGTGATCGGTGGCGACGCATAGGAGCGATCGCCGAGAAGCTCAGGGATGTCGCCGTCGAGCCCGAACACCACGACGGGGCCGAAGAGGTCGTCGACGAGTACGCGAACCCGACAGGCGACGGCGCCGGGGAGATCACTCCTGCTGGTCGGGTCAGTCGTGACTCCGAAGAACTCGAGCAGCGGCCGCGCCTCGTCGACGGTGACCAGCCGTCCGAGCGGATATCCCGACATGAGATCGGCCGCCAGGAACTCGGCACGCTCAATCGAGAGCACCGGCTCCCCCTCACCAAGCGCAGCCGCCACGGCGTCGGAGTCGGCGAGCTCGCGTTCCAGCCATCGGCTACGTGCCGCCACCGACGCAATGGCGCGGGTGGCGTCCTCCAGGGTTCCGAACAGGGGAATGGCACCCGGTCCAGCGGCTCCCGAGGGTGCGGGCGCGCCGATCCACGGGCCGTAGCGGGCATGTTCGAGTCGGCGGTGCCCGAGTTCTTCACCGGCCGAGCTCACCGACACCGCAATGAGTGGGCGCGTGAGGCTGGCACCAGCGTTCAGGAGCGCCTCGCGGAAGGCGGGCACATCACCCGGAAGCGGCGGCACGTGCACCACGAGGATGGTGTCGGTGTCGGGGTCGATGCCCGCACGACGCACAGCGGCCTCCAGCGCCTCGGCATCAAGCGGCAGGGGAACAATCGCTCCGGCCCCGCCCACGCGTAGGCCGGCCGCTCGCACAGCGTCGTCGGCAAGCACGGCCAGCGCCTCGGCGGTGGCGATGACCGACACGGCCGGACCGGCGGGCAGTGGCTGGCGGGCCAGGATCGAGGCAACATCGAGCAGCGCCCGCACCGAATCGGTCTGAATCACCCCGCACTGCTCGAAGATCGCGTCGACCGCGGCCGGAGGCAGTGAGGTGAGTCGCACCCGATGCCCGAGCGGCACCGCCTGCGACGACCGGCCCGAGCGCACCGCCACCACGGGCTTGGAGCGCGCGAGCCGGCGCACCACACGCGTGAATTTGCGCGGGTTTCCAATGCTCTCGAGGTAGAGGAGCACTGCGTCGGTGGCGTCGTCCTCGGCCCAGAACTGAAGGAGGTCGTTACCCGAGACGTCGGAGCGGTTGCCCGCGGAGACGAAGCTCGACACTCCGAGACCGCGGTCGACGAGACTCTCGAGAATGACGCTGCCGAGACCACCGGACTGGCAAAAGAAGCCCAACCTCCCCCGAGGCGGCATCACGGGCGCCAACGAGGCGTTCAGCAGCACCCGCGGGTCGGTGGAGATCACCCCGAGAGCAGCCGGGCCCACCACACGCATACCGTTTCCGCGAGCCCGCGCGACGAGCTCGGCCTGACGTCGCCTGCCCTCGTCGGAGCCGGACTCGGCGAACCCCATCGACACCACCACGAGTCCCCGTACCGCGGCGGACGCGCACTCATCGACGATCGACAGCACCAGGTCGGCACGCACCGCCACGATGGCGAGATCGATTCCGGCCGGAGCCTGCGAGATCGAGCGAAGGCACGGATAGCCGAGAATCTGGTCGGCCTCGGGATGGATCGCGAACACGTGACCGGTGAACCCTCCGTCGCGCAGGTTGCGCAGCAACTCGTGGCCCGCCGTGCCCGGCGTTCGACTGGCGCCGATCACGGCCACCGAGCCAGGGCTCAGCAGCCTCCGAATGGAGCGCGCCTCGCTGGCTCGTTCGCGGGCTTCCATCACCTGCTGCAGGCGAGCGGTGGGCTCAATGTCGAACTCAAGCATCAGGTATCCGTCACCCATCTCGCGCAGCGTGCGGTAGCCGGCGTCCTCGAAGGTCGACTGCATGCGCCTGTTTTCGGGAAGGACATCGGCCACGAAGCGGCTAACCCCGCGCTCGCGCGCCGCTGCGGCGAGATGCTCGAGCAGCACCGAACCGAGCCCGCGGCCCTGATGGTCGTCGCGGATCGTGAAAGCCACCTCGGCGTCACCGCTGGCGAGTCGGTCGTAGCGGGCGACACCGATGATGTCGTTGCCCACGGTGGCCACGAGCGCCACCCGACTGTCGTGGTCGACCGTGGTGAATCGGGTGACGTCGGCCTCGGTGAGCTCGGGGTAGGGAGCGAAGTACCTCAGGTACACCGTCTCGGGCGAGAGTGCGAGGTGGAAGGCTCGCAGCCGCGTGGCATCGTCGGGAGAGATCGGGCGCACGTGGCACGGACGGCCATCGCGCAGCACGACATCGGCCTCCCAGTGCGCGGGTCCGTCGGCGGGTTCCATCTCCCCACGGTAGTGCGACGGGCCGTCAGCTGAAGGTCTCGTCGATGCGGGGAGGTCGGGGGCGAGTCGCACCCGACCAGTGTCTGGGCCGCTTGACACAATGAGGTGGTCCCGCCGCTTCCACCTGAGGAAAGTTGTCTCCGCATGGCCCGTCGCACCGCCACCCCGCCCCCACCCGACGCTCCCGAGCGCATCCTCGACATCGATGTGTCCGATGAGATGCGCGGGTCCTTCCTCGAGTACGCGTACTCGGTCATCTACAGCCGCGCTCTGCCCGATGCCCGCGACGGCCTCAAACCGGTTCAGCGCCGCATTCTCTACACGATGGCCGAGATGGGACTCCGCCCCGACCGAGGGCACGTCAAGTCGGCCCGCGTGGTGGGCGAGGTCATGGGCAAGCTCCACCCCCATGGCGATAGTGCCATCTACGACGCCCTGGTTCGAATGGCGCAGCCGTTCTCGCTGCGGCTTCCCCTCGTCGACGGCCACGGCAACTTTGGCAGCCTCGACGACGGCCCGGCCGCGTACCGCTACACCGAGGCCAGACTCGCCACCTCAGCCCTGCTCATGACCGACTCCCTCGACGAAGATGTCGTCGACTTCGCGCCCAATTACGACGGCCGCGAGACCGAGCCCGAGGTGCTTCCCGCGGCCATTCCTAACCTGCTGGTCAATGGTGCCGCCGGAATTGCCGTGGGCATGGCCACCAACCTGGCGCCGCACAACCTTGCCGAGGTGGTTGCTGCCGCTCGCCATCTCCTCGACCATCCCGATGCCTCGCTCGACAGTCTCATGCGGTTCATTCCCGGCCCCGACCTGCCCACCGGCGGCACCATCATCGGCCTCGACGGAATCCGCGACGCGTACGCGACCGGTCGCGGTACCTTCCGCATCCGGGCCACCACCCGCATCGACTCGGTGACCGCACGCCGCCAGGCGATCATCGTGACCGAGCTTCCGTACACGGTCGGCCCCGAGAAGGTGGTCGAGCGCATCACCGAACTCGTGCACGCCAAGAAACTCACCGGAATCTCGGCTGTCGACGACTACACCGATGGTGAGAGCGGGCTCCAGCTCGTGATCGAGTGCAAGGCGGGGTTCAACCCCGAGGCCATTCTCGAGCAGCTCTACCGCATGACTCCGATGGAAGACACCTTCGCGGTTAACGCGGTGGTGCTGGTCGAGGGCCGGCCCCAGACCCTCGGACTCATTCCCCTGCTGCGCGTGTTCCTCGACCACCGACTTGAGGTGGTGCGGCGGCGCAGCGAGTTCCGGCGACGCAAGGCCAGCGAGCGGCTGCACCTCGTTGAGGGTCTGCTCGTCGCCATTATCGACATCGACGAGGTCATTGCGGTCATCAGATCCAGCGACGACACCGCCATGGCCCGGCAGCGGCTCATCGACGTCTTCGACCTCACCGACATCCAGACCAACTACATCCTCGAGATGCCGCTGCGCCGGCTCACCCGCTTCAGCCGCATCGAACTCGAGGGCGAGGCCGACCAGCTGCGCGGAGTGATCGCCGCACTCACCGAGATCCTCGACGACCCAGCGCGCCTGCGTGGGGTCGTCTCCGACGAGCTCGCCGAGGTGGCTCGTGCCCACGGAACGCCTCGGCGCACCGTGCTGCTCGAGTCGGCGGGCCTTCCGGCGTCGCTGTCAACCCCGCTCGAGGTGGCCGACGAGCCGTGCTGGGTGCTGCTGTCGAGCACGGGCCGACTGGCGCGCACGGCCAGCACCGACCCCCTGCCCGCCGACGGGCCCCGAAGCAAGCACGACGTGCTGCTCTCCGCGGTTCACAGCACCGCGCGCGGCGAGGTCGGACTCGTCACATCGGCGGGCCGCATCATCAGGGTCGGCGCCCTCGAGCTTCCGGTGATCCCACCCACCTCGGGTGCGCCGAGCCTCCGCGGTGGTGCACCGCTGCGCGAGTTCGTCACCCTCGCGCGCGACGAGACACCCCTCTGCCTCACCACGCTGGGCCCCGAGTCGCTGGGGCTCGCGGTGGGCACGGCACAGGGCGTGGTCAAGCGCATCACGCCTGACGTGCCGCTGGCCAAGGCCGACTGGGAGGTCATCCGCCTCGACGACGGCGACCGACTGGTGGGTGCCATCGAGCTCGGCTCGGCCAGCGACGAGTGCGTCTTCATCACGGCGCTCGGGCAACTGCTGCACTTCCCGGCCTCAGCGGTGCGCCCCCAGGGCCGTCCTGCCGGCGGCATGGCCGGCATCAAGCTCGGCAGTGGCGATGAGGCAGTCTTCTTCGGCACCCTCCCGCTCGATCGCGAGTGCGTGGTAGTCACCGTGGCCGGATTCAGCGGGGCCCTGCCCGGCACCGAGGCGGGCTCGGCCAAGGTCACCCGGTTCAGCGAGTTTCCCGGCAAGGGCCGTGCCACCGGCGGCGTGAGGTGCCACCGGTTCCTGCGGGGTGAGGACCGCCTCACCCTGGCGTGGGTCGGCCCGAGCCCCGCCCGCGCCACCGCACCCGCTGGCGCACCGGTCGACCTTCCCGAGGCCGACACGCGGCGCGATGGCTCCGGAGTCGCACTCTCGGCCCCCGTCAGTGGAGTGGGCGGCCCGGTATGACCACCTGCAGCGCACTCTCCCGCGAACTTGCCGAGTCACTCGTGGCCACGGCTCCGGTCGCCACTGCGTGGATCGTTATCGAGGTGCCCGGCGCCTGGGGGCGCCAGGCGCTGACCGAGTGCGCGCTTCCGGACGACGTCGGCCAGGTGCTGCTCGACCGCTGCCGCGACACCGGCACCACCCCCCTCCTCGCCCGCCGCCCCGGGCCCGCGGGGCGCGAGCCCGTGTCGTCGTACCGAGTCTGGCTCGCGCACACCACTCCGGGCGCCACCCGCATGTGGACCGCCTCCCTCACCGATCCCCGCCACCTGCTCGACCTCGACCCCGCTGCGTTGGCCGCAGGGAACACACCCGCACTCGGCGAGCCGAGCCACGAGCCCGTTCTGTTCGTGTGCGCTAACTCCAAGCGTGACGCCTGCTGCGCGCAGTGGGGCCGACCTATCGCCCGCGCCCTCGGGGAGTCTGCCGTGGGCGATCGCGTGTGGGAGTGCTCCCACCTCGGCGGACATCGATTCGCCGCAACCGCGCTCGTACTGCCCTGGGGCACCGTGCACGGACGTCTCGACACGGCGTCGGCCGCCTCGGTTCTCGCAGGTGCCGACACCGGCATCCTCGACCTTGACAACTACCGAGGGCGCAGTGCACTGCAGCCCTGGGCGCAGGCTGCCGAAATCGCGGTGCGCCGGGCCCACAGCATCGTCGGAGTTGAGGCCCTGCAGGTCGAGGGAGAGCCGCCATTAGCCCACGTTCAAGCCGCCGACGGCCGACGCTGGAGCGTCGTCGTCGAGTCGTCGCCTCGCACCCCCGACCGCAACGACTCGTGCACCGGCGAGCCCGTCTCCGGCACCCTCTGGCACGCCACCGACGTGGCACGCTTCACGAGCTAGTCGCTCACGCGCCCCCGTGGCGCATCAGGTCGGCCTGCTCATGAATCGTGGTGCGGTCGCGACCGCGTGTTGCTCCCAGCGCGACCTCCGCGGCGTCGATGGCCTGCCAGCCCGCGTAGTCGAGCACCGTCACCCCGCGCTCGGCGAGCAGCGCGGGCAGTGCCGCAGGATCGGCCTCGGTCGCGGCGGGCAGCGAGTCGGCATCGGCGAGCAGCGATGCCACCGTGGCCCCGGCATCCTTCTTGTTAGTGCCGATAATGCCGCTTGGCCCCCTCTTGATCCACCCGGCCACATACTCGCCCGACACCGCTGAGCCGTCGTGCATGACGCGACCGTCAACGCTCGGCACCACATTCCGAGCAGCATCGAAGGGGAGCCCCTCGAGCGGCAACCCGCGGTAGCCCACACTGCGCACCACTAGTTGCACGGGAATCGTCTCCATGACTCCGGTGCCTACCACGGCCCCCGACTCATCGAGTTCGGTGCGCTCGATCACCAGTCCCTCAACCCTGTCAGTTCCGAGGATCTCAACAGGTCGGGCGAAGAATCGCACATTCAGCGTGCGCGGCTTCCCCTGCGGCTGTCGCGTCGACCACTCACGCACCACCTCAACGTTGCGAGCCATGAGCCGGTCGGAGTCAACCGTGGCCTGGCTGACCGGGTCGAGCTCCACGTCAGCAGGGGCAACCACCACGTTGGCAGCCTCGAGCTCACCGAGTTCTTTGAGCTCCTTGGTCGTGAATGCGGCCTGGGCCGGACCACGACGCCCGAGCAGGTGAAGCTCGCGGATGTGGGTTGTCGCTAGGGCATCGAGCACGTGCTGCGGCATATCGGTGAACTCGAGCTCGTCGCGGGTCTTGGCAAGCACCCGGGTGACGTCAACCGCCACGTTGCCAACGCCGATGACCGCTACCGACTCTGGACTAGCGATGGCGCCTTCGATGAGTTCACGCTGGGCCCGGGGGTGGCCGCAGTACCAATTCACGAGGTCGGTTGCAGCGATACTGCCGGGAAGGTCCTCGCCGGGAATGCCGAGCCGGCGATCGCTGGCAGCACCGTAGGTGAACACAATGGCATCGTAGAAGCGGTGCAGTTCGGCCACCGTGATATCGCGACCGACCTCAACATTGCCGAGGAACCGCACGTCGTCGCGATCGAGCACCTTCTGCAGGGTGTTGCGCACCGAGCGAATGCTGAGGTGGTCGGGTGCGACTCCGTAGCGCACGAGGCCGTAGGGCACCGGGAGCATGTCGATCACATCGACGCTCACCGCGATCTCGGTCTGGTCGGTCAGCGCGTCGGCGGCGTAGATGCCGGAGGGGCCCGATCCGACGACAGCGACGCGTAGGGTTCTGGTCATGGCCTGACTCCATCACATCGGCCGAGGTCTGTGCCAGCGAAGTCCCGCATCCGACCAGAACCGCGCAATCTGTGAACACGAGACCCGCCAGCGGGGTGTCGCTGGGCCGCTACACGCCGAGCAGCGCCCGGACCTCATCGAAGGCGGGCCCTGGGTTGGTGACGTCGAGGAACACCGGGGTGAGCCCCACCGCCGCGGCACCCTCGAGGTTCGACCTCAGGTCGTCGATGAACACCGTGCCCTCGGCCGGAACGCCCAGCTGCTCGAGGGCCATCTCAAACGCGCGGGGATCGGGCTTGAGAAATCCGGTGAGCGAGCCGTCGACGACCACGTCAAAGAGGTCGAGCACCGGCGCCATGGTGTCGATCCACGACTTGTCGTGGAAGGCGTGCAGGTCGTTGGTGAGCAGGCCCAGCGGAATGCCGGCCGCACGCACGTCGACCATCAGTGCGCGGGCGGCGGCGCGCGTGACTTCCTCGACGCTACCGTCGTAGAGGTGCATCATCAGCCGCGGCATCTCGGCCGGCTCGCCGGTGAGGTCGGCGAACTCCTGCACCCGCGCGGCCCAGTAGGCGCGCTCCTTGAGGGTGCCGTCCTGCACCGCCTGCCAGCCGGGGTCTGCAGCGGGGTTGAACGGGCCAGTCCAGGTGAACGTGCCCTCGGGAAGCCCAAGGCTGCGCTCACCGATGCGCCAGAGTTCAAAGGGGCTGAGCAGGATGGGCCCGCCGAAGTCGAAGAGCAGGGCGCTCAGTGGTCCTCCTCGGTGATCGTGACACGGGTGAACCGCACCACCTCACCAAACCAGCCGCACCCGCCGCACCAGGTCATGAAGTTGCGAGCGTCGCCGGTCCAGTACTCGGTGGAGATACCCCCG
>WLOZ01000049.1 GCA_009699025.1 Actinomycetota bacterium | reverse complement strand
CGAGGCGTTCATCCTGCATCCCGGCGAGTTCGTGCTGGCCTCGACCTATGAGGTCATCACCCTGCCCGACGACATCGCCGGGCGCCTTGAGGGCAAGTCGTCGCTGGGTCGCCTCGGGCTGCTCACGCACTCGACCGCGGGCTTCATCGTTAGTTAGAGCCCTTCCCTGAGTGTCAGTCATGTCAGTTCGGGGGTGTGTCGCTGCGCCCCTTTGTCGGTACTCCTGCCTAATGTGAAGTGCGTCCAGCACGTCAGGGACGTAGGTGGGGAGGGCGGTTGTACCGGGTTCAGCAGGTCAACCTGAAGCGGGGTGGCACGGCGGCCACGGTCGTGGATGAGAACTACGTCCCGGTGGAGCCGGTGCACCGCTGGATCCGCCACCTTGTCGCTCTGCGTCGGTCACCGCGCACCATCGAGACCTATGCCTACGGGGCCCGCTTCTTGATGGAGTTCTGCGATCTCACCGGCAAGGAGTGGGGGTCGCTGTCCCTGGAGGACCTCGGTCAGTTCGTGAACTGGATGCTGCTGCCCGGCAGCCTCCCGGCGCGAGACGTCGTGTCCATCGCGGAGCAGCCGGTCGCTCGCTCGGAGACCACGGTCAACCTGTACCTGTCCGGTGTGTGGTCCCTCTACGAGTTCCACCACCGCGCGGGCATGCCGTTGAACTTCCCGTTGTGGATCAGCGCCGACGGCTCCCACACGCCTTACAAGTCCGACCTGATGGCGATGGGGGAGCGGCTTCGTCGACCGATCGAGTTGACCGAGACGAAGCGCCGACCGAAGGTCCTCAGCGTCGAGCAGATCCATGCGATCACGAGCGCTCAAGAGCGGCTGCGTGATCGCTTCCTGTTCGCGTTGCTCGCCACGACCGGCATCCGCATTGGGACCGCGCTCGGTCTGCGTCACGAGGACTTCCAGGGGTGGAATCGGACGCTGCAGGTCGTGCGGCGGGAGAACGCCAACGGCGCCCGTGTAAAGGGCAGCGCCTCCACCGTCGCGAAGGAGCCCACCCCGAAGTTGCTGACCGGCGAGGTGGTGCGCCTCTACTCCGAGTACATGCACACCGAGTACGGCGACCTCGACTGTGACTACGTGTTCGTGAACCTCTGGTCCGGCCGCATCGGCGCACCGATGACCTACGCGACTGTGAACGACCTCGTCCGCCGGACTCGTGAAGCGGTCGGCTTCTGGTTCACGCCGCACATGTTCCGGCACACCTTCGCGACGCTGCACCTGGAAGCAGGGGTGCGCCCGGACATCGTCGCCGAGATGCTCGACCACGCCAGCAGCCAGACCACCACGGACATCTACGGGCACGTCAGCCCGCAGGCGCTCCGCCGAGAGATGGAGTCAGCCGGAGTCATCACCGGCGCCCTGGCGACCGTGGGGGCCCTGTGACGGTCCGTTCACTGAAGAGCACCAAGAGCCGCCAGGAAGCCTGGCAGAAGGCTCTGGACGCCGCCGTGCGCCCGGAGTTCAACGTCGACGTTTACGTCGCCCGACCAGGCGACCGCGTCCTCTACGGCACGGCCTGCGCCGTACCGTCATGCGGAGCACCCTCACGAGCCATCGGCGGCCTCTGCTCCGGACACGGCCTGCTTTGGAAGCGGACCGGGGGCACCGACCGTGACACCTGGGCCGCGACCGATCCGCAGTTGCCCGTGCGTGACCGGGTCATCGAGGAGTGCCCCGTCCACGGCTGCGACCGCTCACGACACGGCCGGTTCTGCCAGACGCACAACGCACGTTGGGTCTCCCACGGACGCCCGGACCCGGAGGAGTGGGCACGGACCACCGGCGAGGCGACCTCGGCCACCGGTGCCGTCCCGGTCGCCTGCTACATGCCCGGCTGTGCGTTCCCCACCAAGCCAGGCGTCGAAGCCAGCACCCTCTGCGACTCCCACTACATGCGCTACTACCAGTGGAAGCGCACCCACCCCGGCGCCAGTGAGGCCGACTTCGCCTACGACGTCGAAGTCCGCGCCCTCCCCAAGTTCTGGTTCGTCCCACGTCAAGGGCAGATCAGCCCCGTAGTGCAGCGAGAGATCCAGTACGCGGTGCAGACCCGTCACGACGAAGGCACCACGACATGGCGAGCCGACATGCATGTCGGCCTCATCGATACCCTCGCGCGTCTCGGCATCGACTCGATCCTCGACCTCGCGCCGCTGCTTGAAGCGACCGACGCCCGCGTCACCCCGGCTGCCAAGGCCGCCAACGTCGAACTCTCCGCAATGGTGCCCAACGGTAACCAGCGTGGGTTCCTCCGCTACACCCTCGACGTCCTCCAGACACTCGAACTGCGGGTCAGCGGCCTCAACGAGTACGACCGCGACGTGTGGCGCCTGCGGGAACTCGGCATGTTCGAGGCGCACCAGTACGAAGCCACCCCTAACCTCGACTTCCGACCCCTCCGCCACTACCCCTGGATGCACCGGCTTGCCAAGCGGTGGATCAAGTGGCGCATCAGCACCGGGGCGAAGCCCAGCACCCTCAACGACTGCGTGCGCGGGCTGGTGACCTTCGCGTCCTACCTCGACGACGAGGGTGAGCCGCTGGCCAGCCCTGCTGACCTCGACCGCGACCTCCTCATCGACTACCACCGCTGGGAGCGCGAGTCGGGCAAGGCGGACGCCACCATCAAGCGTGAACTCAGCGCCCTCAACACCTTCCTGCACCAGGTCCGGCTCAACGAATGGGAACCGCGCCTGAAGTGGAACGCCGCCTACTTCCGAGGCGAGTACGGGAAGGGCGCTACCACGCTCCCGCGCTTCCTCCACCCCGACGTTCTGGCTCAACTGCAGGCCGAGTCGGCGCTCGCAATGCTGCCCAGCGACGTCCTCCGCACCATGATCCGCGTCGTCCTCGAAACCGGACTGCGCATCAGCGACCTGCGACGCCTCCCGCTCGACTGCGTCTACCTAGACGGAGAGCGCGACCCCAACCTGCGCCCCTTCAACTGGAAGATGAGCCGCGAGTTCGCGATCCCTATCAGCCACGCCCTCCACGCTCACATCAAGGTCCAGCAGGAGCGCGTCCGAGACCAGTACCCCGACAGCCCCTGGCTGTTCCCGCGCGACCTCCGCAACCCCGACGGCAACCACCCCTACACCTACGGCGCGTTCAAGCAGCAACTCACCGCATGGATCGAATCCCTCGACCTCCGCGACGAGAACGGCAAGAGCATCAAGGTTTCCGGGCATCTGTTCCGCCACTCCGTCGCAACGCTGATGCTCAACAACGGCATGTCCCTCACCGCCGTCCAGACCTACCTCGACCACGACCGGCTAGAGACCACGATGATCTACGCGAAGGTCATCGACACGACCTTGCGCAAGGAATGGCAGGAGGCTCAGGACGCGATCCGTGTCAACATCAACGGCGAGATCCTCCCGCCCATGACCGACGGTATCGAGAGCAACTCCCGCTGGCTGAAAGACGAAATGGCCCGCGCCAACCAGGCCGTCGCTCACGGCTGGTGCGGCCGTGCACCGCAAAGCCCCTGCCCGCACGCCAACGCATGCTTCGACTGCGACGACTTCTCCAGCGGACCTGTCTTCCTCGGCGGTATCAAGAGCGTCCGCGACCGAGCCATCCAGACCGCCGAGCAGGCCGAACAGGAGGGCCGCGTCCGCGTCGCCGAGATGAAACCGCAAAGTCGCCGGGAACATGGCCAACGTCATCACCGCCATCGAACGAGCAGTGGAGGAAACCCGTGCCCACGAAGGCTGAACGCGGTCATCGGGCCGTCACCCTCGTTAGCGTCGCGCCCACCGAACCGGAAGCGACACACGACGACGGCAACGTCACGCCGATACCCGCGCCTGTCCCGGCCGCCCGCGGCCGGCACGCTGGGATGGTCGAAGCCGCCCAACGACGAACCAGCGGTGCGCGTGATCGCATCACAGCGGCCATCGAGCGGCTCTCAGCGGCCGGAGAACCAGTGAACGTCTCTGCCGTCGCGCGAGAGGCACGCTGCAGCCGTGAGACCGTCTACGCCCACCGGGACCTGTTCGTCAGCGTCGCTCAACTGCGCGATCAGCGGTGCACCGGGCACGGCCGCAGCGCCACCGGCGCAACGCGCGCCACAGCCGCATCCGCAGATGCTCGGCTCCGCAACGCCAACGCAGAGATCGACCGCCTCAAGGCCGACAACGCGCGCCTCCGAACCGAACTAGCGGCCGCTCGCCAGGCCATCGCCGACCGACTGGGTGAGGCGTTCTAACCCCTCCATGACCTTGTCCCGAGCCGTCAACGCGTCACACGGGCAACACCATGGAGTCGTACGTCATGCGATTAGCGCCGATACGCGTGAAGTCGGACGCGTGTCACGTTCTCCGTGGCGGCGGCCATACAAGGGTGAAGGGGGTGCGCATGCAGCCACAGGACGAGCGAGAAGCACGGTTCCAGCACCTGTTCGTCGCGCACCAGCGCGCCGTGATCGCCTACGTCGCCCGACGCACTCAACCTCCCGGCGACCTCGCCACCGCTGAGGACATCGCCAGCGTGGTGTTCATGACCGCCTGGCGTCGGCTGGATGCTGTCGGCCCGGACCCGCTGCCCTGGCTTCTCGTGACCGCCAAGAACGTGATGGCTGACAACCGGCGCGGCCAGGACCGACGGGCGGGCCGAGAAGGTCGGCACGCGCGAGACCGAACCCTCACTGCGTTGACCTCAGCCGACCCAGCGGACAGCGTCACCGACGCTATCGCCGTCCGTGTTGCACTCGCACAACTAAGCGAGCGGGACCGCGAACTCGCGATCCTTGTCGCATGGGATGACTTGACCATCGCCCAAGCCGCGCAGGTCCTCGGCATCAAGCCAGACGCAGCAAGGGCACGCTGGAAGCGGCTCCGAGAGCGACTTGCTTCGGCGCTCGCCGACCCCAGCGAACCAGTGCGTCACCACACGCTTTCACGGGATCACGGCGGATCCCCTCTCACAGACCTCGCGATGGAGACATGACCATGACTACTGACTCTGACCTCATCACCCGGCTTCGGGCAGCAGATCCGGTCGCCGACGCGACGCTGCCCGAACTCGACTTCGACGCGATCACGCGCACTGCGGTGACCAGCCTGGCGGGCCACCGGAGCACCAAGCGCAACCGGGTAGTGCGCCTTGCACTGGTCGCCAGTGCCGCTGCCGTCGCCATGCTGGCGATCCCCGTGATCTCCCCCCACGTCCCCAACGGGACAGGCAGCAACCAGACAGCACTCGGTGTCTGGGTTCCGAACGCGGCAGCCGCTGACCTCGACGTTCTCGCAGCCAAGGTCACATCGGCCCCCATCGACGAGCGGTACGCGTACTGGAGCGAGCAGCAGGTCAACCTGACCACGATGTTCGACAACCCCGACACCGCCCCGGCCCGGTACTGGGACGAGCGCACGATCCAGCAGTGGCGGGGAGTTACGTGCGACGACCGAGTGATCGAGACCTGGCAGCCCTACAAGTTCCTCAGCCCGCAGGACGAAGCAACGTGGAGGGCGTGGGCACAGAGGCCGATCGTCGGCCCCGATGACAAGACAGCCGCCGACGGAGGCACCCGCACCTGGTCCGGCGCCCAGTTGTGGGAGACGCCCGCGAACGGAGAGCCCAGCAACCCGTGCGAGCGCGGAGGCAGCCTCGCCAACCCCACACCTGAGTACGCGGCTTCGCTCCCCACCGAGCCCTCGGCGTTGCTCGACCGCCTCATCGCCGACAACGGAGCCATCAGCACGCCCGATGACGTCGCCAGCGCCCTCATCTCCGTGCTGAGCATCCCGTGGCTCCCCCAGGAGCAGCGTTCAGCCGCCATCGAAGCGGTCGGGCTGCTGCCTCAGCCCTGGATCGTTACCGAGCGGTTCACCGTCGCTGGACACCCGGCCCTGCGACTGTCCCGCGAGGCAAGCGGAATCCGCGAGGACCTGGTCGTCGTGGCCGCCGCTCCGGGCGTGTGGGAGCGGACCTCCACCATCACCGACCCGGCCAGCGCCACTGAGTGGTCCGGCGGCAACTACAGCGGTCTCCCCGCCGGGACCGTGGTTGCCTCAACGAAGGTGACCTCATCAGCACTCGTGCCTGACAGCAGCGCCACCCCCTGACGGCCACCCCTCCACTGGTGCAAGACCTCACCGGAGAACACAGCAGTGCCCTTGCCTTGATGGCAAGGGCACTGCTGTCTTGGAACCCAGGGTTGTCTAGGACTGCTTGTTCCGGCGGTACTCCGACGCGGTCGCGCCACGCTGACCCTGGTACTTGGAGCCCAGTTCCGGATGCCCATACGGGCGAAGCGACGGCGCATCCAACTCCATGAACGACACCTGGCCGATCTTCATCCCCGGCCACAGTTTCACCGGCAGCGTCGCCACGTTCGACAACTCCAACGTCACCTCACCGGTGAAGCCGCTGTCTACAAAGCCCGCCGTCGCGTGAATCAGCAGCCCCCAGCGCCCCAGGCTCGACTTGCCATCCACGCGAGCAACCAAGTTGTCCGGCAGGCTCAACGTCTCCACAGTCGTCCCCAGCACGAACTCACCAGGGTGAAGGATGAAAGGATCCCCGTCCGGCACGACGATCTCGCGCGTGAGGTCCGGTGCAGCATCAAACGGGTCGATACACGTCGCAGTGTGGTTCACCAACAGGCGGAACGACGTGCCCAGGCGCAGGTCGACGCTCGCCGGTTGGATCTGGCTGTCCTCTAGGGGGTCAATCTTGATGTCACCGCTGGCAAGAAGCCGCCTGATGGTGCCGTCGCTGAGGATCACGCCTACCCGCCTGCCCTGTCGAAGGAGTGGTCGAAGACTAGCCGTTCTGACATGTCCACCACGTATATCGGCAGGTCAGAGCCAGTGTAGGGACTCAGCACTTCAGACAATCATCGACCCCGGGTTCTCGGGCCACGTCACCCTCGAACTGTCGAACGTGGCCACGCTGCCCATCATGCTGTGGCCCGGCATGAAGATCGGCCAGCTGTGCCTGTTCCGGTTGTCATCGCCGGCTGAGCACCCGTACGGGTCGAGCGTTTATGGCTCGCGGTACCAGGGTCAGCGCGGCCCCACGCCCAGCAAGTCGTACCTCAACTTCCACATCACGCCGGTTGACTGAACTCGCCAGCCCTCACACAGCCCACCGATCAGGCGGGCTGCGATTCCGGCCCGATGTTGAGGGTCTGCGCGCGATCGCGATTCTGCTGGTGGTGGGTTATCACGCCGGACTGCCGTTCGTGCCCGGTGGCTTCATCGGTGTCGATGTCTTCTTTGTGATCTCGGGCTTCCTCATCACCGGACTGCTGGTGGCCGAGGCCCGCACCACCGGGCGGGTCGCACTGGCCTCTTTCTGGGCGCGTCGAGCGCGCAGACTCTTGCCCGCCGCGGTGCTCGTTCTGGTGGTCGTCGCGGTGATCTCGTGGCTCGTGATTCCGGCCATCGACCACGAGCTTGTCGGCGGCGACATCATCGCCGCGAGTCTGTACGTCTCCAATATCAGGTTCGCCGCGCAGGCCACCGACTATCTGGGCGCGGGCCGCGCGGAGAGCCCGGTACTGCACTTCTGGTCGCTGGGCGTGGAGGAGCAGTTCTACCTCGTGTGGCCGCTACTCGTGCTGGTCGTCGCCGTGCTGATCGTGTCGCGCGTGGCGCTGCGCACGAAGCTGCTGCCAAGCCTCGCTGTGGTGCTGGCGGTGTTGGGCGTGCTGTCGTTCGTGCTGTCGCTGCGGCTGACCTCCACGTCGGAGCCGTGGGCCTTCTTTGGCACCCCCACCCGCGCGTGGGAGTTCGCCGTGGGCGGGCTGATCGCGATTGGCGCAGCGGCGGGGTGGGCCATGCCGCGACAACTGCGTGCGGTGCTTGGAATTCTTGGTGTGGTGGTACTGCTCGCGACGGCTGTGCGTCTCACGTCTGAGGTGCCCTACCCCGGAACTGCTGCAGTGTGGCCGGTGCTGGGGTCGGCGCTGCTGCTGGTCGCGGGCACCCGCCGCCCAGACGACTCGTCGGTGCCCACCGACGAGGTGTTGGGCTCATGGCCAATGCGTTCGATTGGCCGGCTGTCGTACTCGTGGTACCTCTGGCATTGGCCGATGCTGGTGCTGGTCGCCGCATGGCTCGGCCCGCAGAGCGTGCTCGCACGAACGTTGCTCGTGGTGCTGGCGCTCGTGCCAGCGGCGCTGGCCTTTCGATTCGTTGAGCGGCCGATTCACCACGCACGCGTTCTCGTGGAGTCACCCAAGCGATCGCTGCTGCTGGGGGCCGCACTCTCGCTGGTGGGCGTTGCCGCTGGTGTGGGCCTATGGCTGGCCCAGGGCGGTGGCGCGTTCGCCTCGAACACTCCCGCGACGTCGGCATCGGAGAACGACACTGTGCGCACACCCACCGGAGGCGGAGCAGCGGGGCAGTCGCCCGCGCCGACACCGCCGGCAGGCACTCCTGCACTTGCTCCCGCAAAGACGGGCGACGCGATCACTCCTGCTCCGCTCAAGGCACGCGGCGATCTTCCCTCGATCTACAGCGACGGATGCCACGCGCCGATACCCGCCACCACATGGGAAACGTGCGCCTTCGGCGACACGACATCGAACACCACCGTGGTTCTGCTGGGCGACTCCCACGCGGCTCAGTGGTTCCCGGCGCTCGACGCCGCGGGGAAGAAGAACAAGTGGAAGGTGCTGGTGCGCAGCAAGAGTGGGTGCACTGCGCCCGACGTGACGCTCTACCTCAGGGCGCAGGAGCGTCCTTACACCGAGTGCGACGACTACCGCGCCGCGCTGCTCGCGGACCTCACCGATTCCACCGGGTCCGATAAGCCCAGCCTCGTGCTAGCCACCAGTACCCAGACCGATTCGCTGGTGAGCCGGTCGAGCGGCGAGCGAGTGTCGGGCGCCGCGGCGCAGCAGGAGTGGCGCGCGGGCTGGAAGCGCACGCTAATGAGGCTGTCGAAGGCCGGAGTCCCTGTGGTGGTGCTACGAGACACCCCGTGGCCCGGAACCGACATGGCCAAGTGTGTCTCGCAGCATCTCGACGATCCCGGTGCGTGTGACCTCTCGACCGACACGCTGTCGCCTACCAGCTTCGACATCGATCTTGTGAAGGGCATCGAGGGGGCCTCGGCGATTGACCTCACCGACGCGCTGTGCGCTGGCACGACGTGTCCGGCAGTGATCGG
>WLOZ01000048.1 GCA_009699025.1 Actinomycetota bacterium | reverse complement strand
GGAACCGGACTCGGCTGCGCCATCTTCGACGGCGGACGCCTCGCGCCCCACATCGAAATGTCGCAGGCCCCCGTGCGCTGGGGACTCTCCTACGACACCTACATCGGCGAGCACGAGCGTCGCAGGCTCGGCGACGCATTCTGGTCGCGCCGCGTGCGCACCATGGTCGACGCCCTGCGCCCCATGTTTTTGTGGGATCGCCTTTACATCGGCGGAGGCAACGGCCGCAAGATCGTGGCCACCCAACTCGCGCGTCTCGGTGACGACGTGGTGATCGTGCCGAACACGGCCGGAATCGTTGGCGGCGTGCGCGCGTGGCAACTGCACGGCGGCCACGCGGTGGACGAGCGCTGAACTACGTTCGGTAGGCAACCCACTGGTCGGCCATGCGCTGCGACTGCCCGGGGGTGAGCTCGTACATGCACGAGTCGGCCGTGTAGTCCATGAAGTTGTGTACCGGGTCGGTGCCCACCGACGTGGAGCAGCTGTCGCGCTCGGCGCAGGAGTACTGCGGCGAGGCCTCGGCGGGAGTGTCGGCCACGAGGTCACCTGACGTTGCGGGGGTGCTGCTGCCCGTGCATCCGCCCTGGAACGTGTGGTAGAGCCCGAGCCAGTGGCCGGCCTCGTGCGTCGCGGTGTCGCCCTCGTTGTAGCCCCCGGCTGTGCCGCCCGGCAGCGAGCTGTAGAGCAGCACCACACCATCGTTGAGCGGCTTGCCCGCGTACGACGAGGGGAAGGTCGCCCAGCCGAGCAGGTTATTAGACAGCTTGGCGCTGTAGAGGTTGAGGTCGGCCTTGGTGCCCTTGCGCAGCGCCTTCTTCATGGCCGTCTCGTTGCTCGTGCCGTAGCCCAGCGCGAACCATTTGGAATTGACCGTGGTGTCGGTGCCCGCCAGCACGAACTTGAAGGGCGTGGCCGTGGCGAGCCCGCCGTACTGGCCCGCGTACGACTTGTTGAGCACATCGATCTGGGCCGCGATTTGCGAGTCGGGAACATGGCCGTTGGGGTAGTCGATGGCGGGCTTGCCCGTGGCCGCCGACTTCACGATGCGGTGGAAGTAGACGTTGATGGTGATGGACCCCGGCGGCAGCACGGCGGCCACCATGGGGGCGCTGGTGGAGGAGTCGACCACCACTCGCACCCGCTTGTCGCCAGCGGCCTTGCGGCCGAGGAGCTTGGACTTGACCTCGCGCTCGATGCGGGCTGCCTCAGCCGCCGACACGTCGGCACCGTCAGTGCTACCGGGCGCACTGGCCCGAGCGAGCACCGAGGTGTCGATACAGGTGTCGCGAGCCTTGAGCGGAGCGGAAGCCGTCTGGGCAGCCGGCGCGGCCGCGAGCATGGCTGCGGAAAGCGCGAGCACCGGAACGAGCGGAGCGGCCCATAACTTCATATCAGGATCGTACGTTTACCCACCGTGATGCGGCAACCTTCAGGGCAAACGGTGGATAACTCACTATTCTGTCCGGGTGACGGCACTCGACAACGCTCCTTCCTACGCGGCGACGCTGGCCGACCTGCAGCGGCAGTTCCGGGCCATTCCCGCCGACCAGCGGGTGCGCCTTGCCAAACGCACCTCCAACCTGTTCCGAGCCCGCGACGACGCCCCGGTTGCCGGACTCGACGTTGCTGCCCTCGACGGCGTGCTGAGCATCGACCGCACCAACCGCACCGCCGACGTGCTGGGCATGACCACCTACGAGCACCTCACCGCCGCCACGCTGCCCTTCGGGCTCGTACCCCTGTGTGTTCCGCAGCTGCGCACCATCACGCTCGGAGGAGCGGTCACCGGCATGGGCATCGAGGCTGCCTCATTTCGCAACGGCTGCCCCCATGAGTCGGTGCTTGAACTCGACGTGCTCACCGGTACGGGTGAGGTGATCACCGCCACCGGCGCCTCCAACGACCCGCACCGCGACCTCTTTTACGGCTTCCCCAACTCGTACGGCTCGCTCGGCTACTCCACCCGGCTGCGCATTGAACTCGAGGAGGCGGCGCCCTACGTGTCGCTGCGACACGTGCGCTTCAACTCAGCGGCCGCCATCGCCGACGCCATGGCCGAGGTCACCGCCACGCACGAATGGAACGGCCAGCACGTCGACTACTGCGACGGCACCGTGTTCACCGATCGCGAGCACTACCTCACCCTCGGCCGCTACGACGCCTCGCCGCCGCCGGGCCGACTTCCTAGCGACTACACCGGCATGCAGATCTACTACCGATCGATCCGCGAGCGCAGCGAGGACCTCCTCACCACCCACGACTACCTGTGGCGCTGGGATACCGACTGGTTCTGGTGCTCGCGCGCGTTCGGCGCGCAAAACCCCCGCCTGCGTCGGCTGTGGCCCAAGAGCAAGTTGCGCAGCGATGTGTACTGGAAAATGGTGGCGCTCGACCGCCGGCTCAACGTGTCGGGCCGCCTGGCCACAGTGAAGCGACAGCCGCAGCGTGAGCCCGTGGTGCAAGACATCGAGGTGCCGGTCAGCGCGCTGCCGGAATTTCTCGACTTCTTCCACCGCGAGGTGGGTATCGAGCCCATCTGGCTGTGCCCGCTCAAGCAGCGCGACCCCTCGGTGGCGTGGCCGCTCTACGAGTTCGACCCCGCCACCACCTACGTCAACGTCGGCTTCTGGTCAACCGTCCCACGCCCCGATGGCGGTGATCCGGCCGACGGACGCATCAACCGACTCGTCGAGCAGAAGGTGACCGACCTCGGCGGTCGCAAGTCGCTGTATTCCACGTCGTACTACGAGCGCGACACGTTTGCCGACCTGTACGGCGGTGCCGTGTATGAGGGGCTCAAAGCCCAGTACGATCCGGATCAGCGATTTGCAGGCATGTATGAGAAATGTGTGGGTCGTGCATAGCTTCGGGGCCAACCTCGCGGAGGCGCACGAAGCACGTGTCTCGGGACATAGGAGTGACAACGATGAAGCTTGCTGACATTTTCGCCATGGTGGTGGGGCCGGAGACCGACGTCGAGTTCGTGGCGTACGACGGCAGTCAGGCCGGACACCCTGGGGCCGACATCCGTATCGACCTGCGCAACCCACGCGCGGTTTCGTACATCGTGGCCGCGCCCTCGCAACTAGGCGTCGCCCGCGCCTATGTGGCCGGCGACCTCGAGGTAGAGGGCGACATGCACACCGCCCTCACCCGGCTGTGGGCGGTGCGCGAGCGCAAGCTCAGCCTGTCCGAGAAGGCCACCATCGCCCGTGAGTTGGCGCCCTTCCTACTCAAGCGCCCTTCACCCCCGCCCGAGGAGGCTCGCCTGCGCGGCGGACAGCACTCACGCCACCGCGACGCCGACGCCATCAGCCACCACTACGACGTGTCGAACCGCTTCTACGAGTGGGTGCTCGGATCCTCGATGGCGTACACGTGCGCCGTGTACCCCACGCCCGACGCCACCCTTGAGCAGGCCCAGAAGGAGAAGTTCGACCTCGTGTGCCGCAAGCTCGACCTCAAGCCCGGCATGCGCGTGCTCGACATCGGCTGCGGCTGGGGTGGCTTCACCCTGCACGCCGTGAAGAACTACGGAGTCAGCGTGATCGGCGCCACCCTCTCGCAGGAGCAGGCCGCCTACGGGCAGCAGCGCATCGAGGATGCCGGACTCGAAAATCAGGCGCAGATTCGCTTCTCCGACTACCGCGCGGTGCAGGAGAGCGGCTTCGATGCCGTGTCCTCGATCGGCCTCACCGAGCACATCGGTGCCAAGAACTACGCGTCGTACTTCTCGTTCATCAACTCGCGCCTGAAGCCAGGCGGTCGGCTGCTCAACCACTGCATCACCCGCAGCGATGTGAAACAGCGCACGCAGACCATCAATGGGTTCATCAACCGCTACGTGTTCCCCGACGGCGAGCTGGTCCCGGTGGGTCGCATCGTGAGCTCGATGTCCGATCAGGGACTCGAGGTGCAGCACGTGGAGAACCTCCGGCAGCACTACGCACTCACCCTGCGCGACTGGGGCCGCAACCTCGAGGCCAACTGGGACGACGCCGTGCAGGAGGTCGGCATCGGCAAGGCGCGAGTCTGGCGGCTCTATATGGCGGCAAGTCAGGTGGGCTTCGACAAGGACGTCATCCAGCTGCACCAGGTGCTTGCCACCCGCAATGAGAGCGACGGCAACTCAGGCATGCCGCTGCGGCCCCGCTTCGAAACGCCCACCGTCGACTAAGCGGTCGAATGAGGCTAGGGCGTTCGCCACACTCGCGTGGCAGTGCTTGCGTAGTAGTTGGGCGTCTGCGCCGCCGTGGGCGTGGCCACGTAGGTAACCTGCACCGCCACGCCTTCTGAGCCAAACGTCTTCACCGAGAGCGCTCCGCTACTGGGCATGTAACGGGTGCGGCACAGCCGGAACTCTCCCAACGGCACCAGCGAGTTTCGCCCCATCTGCCCGCACCGCACGGTGGCACTCAGCACGCCCAGGGTCGTCGCAGACCGAACAAGCAGCGTGGCTCGCTTCGGCGAGATGCCGGTGGCCGTCGATCGCGCCACGACGTCAAGCGGAATCGGAATCTTGGCCAGAGTGACGGTTCGCTCGACGCGTAGGTGGGGAGTGGTCGATGCGTAGCGGCCTACCACCTGAATCGACCGATTCGCCATCGTGGAGTCGTCGGGGTTCACCATGACCGAGTAGAGCGTCCTGGCCGCCTCGTTGACCGTGGCCCCAGAGCACGGGTTGCACCCACGGCTCACGGGAGGAGGGACGAGGTCCACCACCGACGTCGAGGAGGTCACGGTACGCATACCCAGGGAACTGAACGAGATCGGGCATGAGCCTGTTCCGGTACTCGTCACGAGAGTGCCTGCAGCGAGCCGACAGGGTGACGCCACCGCGATGCTCACGGGCTTGCTCGAGCTCGACGTCGCCGTAACCGTCGCCGTCGACTGATAGGGGAGTACTCGCCCCGAACCCGTCGCCCAGGCTTTCCCGCCGTATCGGGCCGAAATGCTGCCAGCCGTGGCTGGCGCGGCCGGCGCGCCCGTGGCGACCTGCGTGATTGTGCAGGTGTCGAGCACCGAGATGGGGATGATGCCAGTGCCCGAGCTCGAACCCCCCACCGGCACCGTGACGGTCTTGGGCCAACTACCCGGGTCGAGTTCAGCGCTGTTGGGGCAATTGACCTCGATGGTGAGAACCCCGGTGCGCAGGCTGTTGCCCGATGCCACGAGCGACGCAACCTGCAACGATCCTCGAATCGGCACGAGCAGGTCCGTCGTCGCGTTGTTGAGGCACTTGGGGGTGTCGGTCTCCTGAGCGTCACACGCCTCGTTGGGCCCCGCAACGCTCGCGATGTTGGTGAGGGGAACGCCCCCGACCGAGCCGTCGAGGGAGACCGTGATCGGGATTACCTGCGGGTCGGCGACCGCGAGGGAGCCCGAGTGCGTGCACGTGACCGTTTGCTGCTCGCTTGCCAGCGGAGCATCAGCCCCGCAGGTCCACCCGGTTGGATCGACGCTCGACACGAAGCGCATGCCTGGCGGGAGCGAGTCCTGCGCCACCACATCGTTCGAACTCGGTGGCGACGCCGGTGTTGCGGCCGGGCCGTTGTTGGTCACGGTGAGGTCCCACACCATGGTGCTCCCCGCCACCACCGGCGTAGCCTCGGGAACTTTCGTGATTTCGAGGTCTGATGTCACGCTAACGTCCGACTGCGAGGTGGCCGTGTTGTTGGCCGTCATCGGGTCATTGACGCCGAGCTCCACTGAGGCCGTGTTGGTGACCGAGGGATCGATCGAGGTCTCGATAGCCACGGGGAGCACTACCTCGATCGACTCGCCGGCCGCGAGAGTTCCTAGTGCGCTGGTGAAGGTGACGACGGGCGAGGCCGAGCAGTCCCAGCCGGCGCCCGCGGGCACCGCGCACGTGACCCCAGCCGGCAGGGTGTCAGTGATCGTCGGACCCACCGCGCCGGCCTCATACCCGCTCGGGCCATTGTTGGTGACCACCATGGTGTAGCTGCCCGACCCCGGCGACGTGAATGTGGTGGCGAGCTTGGTAATCGCGAGGTCCACCTGCAGGCTCGGCGTGAATGTGACGTTGCTGGTGTTGTTGGTGGCATCGGGGTCGAGAGTGGGGGAGGTGACCGTGGCCACATTAGTGATGGGTGTCTCGAGCGGCGCCGAGTCGACCGTGGCGAACACGAACAGGTCAGGCGCGCTCTGCCCCGCCACCAGGATGACACCCAGGGTGCAGGTGATCTCCTGGCCGACATCGTCACACGCCCAACCCGGCGAGTTGCTGAGGTCATAGCCCGCGTAGGTGAGGCCGGTCGGTAGCGTGTCAGTGACGACAATGTCGGCGTCGGCCTGCGAGGGTCCCTCGTTGGCCACCGCGAGTTTAAACGACATCGTCTGCCCCGCGATGGGTTCGGCAACCGTGGCGGTCTTGGTGAGCACGAGGTCGGCCACTGCGCCTACCAGTGCCTCAACCTCGTTGCTGCTGCTGGTGAAGAGATAGCCCGCATCGAGTCCCCTGTAGTCGGCCGACGCCACGTTCACGATGAGCTGTTCGAACGCGGCACTATCGACCACTGTCACCTGGAAGGTCAGCGTGTAGGCAGGCCCCGAGGTGCAGCCCGCGCGCAGACTGCCACCGGCCGTCGACGAGGCACCACTGCCCAGATAGGCGGTGACAACCCCATCGGATTCGGCGACGCTTCGGCCACTGTTCTTCACGGGCACGCAGGAGCCCGCCGTGACGGAGGCCGAGCCATCAACATAACTAGTGCCCGCGGGTATCTCATCGCTCACCACGAGTTCGGTCGCCGTGTCCTGACCCTCGGCATTGTCGACCGTGACCGCATACTCGAGCACGTCGCCCGGCAGCGGGTTGGCGCCGCGCGCGGCGTCGGTGATGTTGGTGAGAGTCTTGGTGAGGGCTACCTTCGGGGCGAACACGTCAACAGCGAACGTGACCACGGACGGAAACCACGTCTCGCCGCTCGTGGTCATGCGCAGCGTGGCTGATGTCTCGCCGTTCTTGAGCAGTGTCGAACTGTTGGCGAACCTGTCGATGTCGACGCCGAACGTGTTCGCGTACTTGCTCGACGCCGCATCATTCTGCAGCACTCCGTTGTTCGAGATTGTTGAATTGGCAACGTTGGTGGCGGGGTTAACCGCGTTTTTCACCGTGGTGAACGTCGACTGAGAGTCGCCCATCACCTTGAACGAGTCGCCCGTGCTGCCACGATCACCCTCAAAGCTGACGAGGCCCACCTGGGTGTTCACGGGGCCCGTCTGAGGAGTGCGGAAGCCCGACACCGCAATGTCGACGATGTTGTTGGGCGCAGCGCTCTGCACCGAGGCGAAGCCGTCGAACACCGTGAGGTCGCGCATCGGCAGAGTTGGGTCGGTGTACACCACGACCATCGACCACCCGCCGTATACGTCGCCGCCGGTGGCGGCCTGGACGTTGGCCACGGTGTACTCGCCCGAGCCGTTCGCGTGCACGATGCTCGTCACATCGACAAAGCCCTGGTAGGCGTTCGACGACGATCCGCTGAGGTTCGCTCCGGCAAGGTCGGTGTAGAAGCCCGACTCGAAGCGGAGCTTGACCTTCAGCCGCTCGCTCGACTGAGGGGCCGCCGCGCCGCCGTACTTGCCCGCATTGCGATAGCCGCTCCAGTACAGGCCCGCGAACGCCACCTGGGCGCCCGACGGAATGGCGAGCGTCGACGAGGAGGAGTCGAAGGTGTCGGGGTCGCCGTCGATGTCGATGTACTCGGCGAAGAAGTCATTGTTGTCGTGGGGCGCCGGCGGACTCATAGACGTGTTCGACCGAGCTGCATCGCACAGCGCATCGTTGCCTGTGATCGCCTCAGCGGTGTAGTTGGCTGCATCGGTGGAGCATGTGGTGACCGCGTTTCCGATGAGCTCGATCGCCCCCGGAGCATTCACCTGGTAGCGGATCGTGAAGGGGGCGATCACCGCAGCGCTGGCAGGCGAAGACGTGAGCCCGAGAGAGGCGGAGAGGAGTGCAATCACCGACAGAACGATGACGCCGGGTCGAACAGGACGACGTGCAGCCAGAAGATGGCCGGGGGAAGCGGTCATATCGACACCCTAGAGAGCGGCCGCTGCGATTCGCGGTATTCAGCGGCCCTGCGCGTCGTGGGTGACTCGTGCTCCGGCGTGCGCCACAGCCGCAGTATCGCCGCGACCCTTCGCCATAGGGTCGCCACCATGGAGTCTCACGGGAAAGTCGGCGAGTGGCGAGAGCGCGTCTCGATTGCTCGCCCGCAGCGTGCGATGCCCCTCGCGGTGGGTACCGCGATCGTGGTGGTTGCCGGCATCGCCCTGCGATTCTGGGGCCTCAGCAGGCAGAGCTACTGGGGCGATGAGTTCTTCACCGTCCGGCAGGCGTCGGAGGGGCTGAGGCGCGTGCTGGCCGTAGGAAACGCCGAGGTGCACACCCCCTTTTACGCGAGCCTGCTCAGCCAGTGGGTTGGGTGGGGTCCCGGCGATGGCACCACCCTCACATGGACCCGGCTCATGAGCGCCCTGCTTGGGGCCCTCGCGGTTCCGGTGGCCTGGATCTCGCTGCGCGGGTCTCGGCTGAGCGCTGAGGCACGCTGTCTCGCGGTGGCCACCGTCGCCGCGAGCGGATTCGCGATCGTGTACTCGCACGAAGCACGCTCGTACTCGTTGCTATTTCTCGCGGCGACCGGTCTGACCGCGACGACCCTCGTGTGGGCTCTCGCTCCCGAGTCAGCACCCCTGCGCACTCTGCCGTGGATCGCGTGGGGTGCGTGGGCGGTGGTGGCGTCGCTCACCCACCTGTTCGGCCTGGTGCTCGCACTCGGCTGCGTTGGGGTACTCGTCGTGCTGCGGCGGCGGTGGCTGGAGGCGCGACTCCTCACCGTGCTCACGTTCGTGGCTGCACTGCCCGAGGCTCTCTGGCTGCTGCGCGGCCGTACCACGCCGGGCTTCGCCGGTGTGACCTCCTGGATCCAAGCGCCGGGGCCAGCCCAGATTGCTGACCTCATGACGTCGACCTTCGCGGCCGGCACCATTCGCGCCGACGCTGACGGATGTCCCTGGGTGTCGCCCTGGGGTGTGGCGATAGTTGCCCTGCTGCTGGCGGGCGCCTTCGTCGCCGGTCGTCTGCTTCGGGTGACGGACTCCCCCGACAAGACCCGAACCGAGGTTCCGACCGACGGGCGCGCGGCCGCGGTACTGCTTGTGCTGGCCGGCGGCGTCATCGTGTCGAGCTTGATCGTGTCGCAGGTGGTTCACCTGTGGACCCTGCGCAACATGATTGTGGTGGTGCCCGCTCTGTCGTGGGGACTACTGCTG
>WLOZ01000047.1 GCA_009699025.1 Actinomycetota bacterium | reverse complement strand
TCCTACGAATGCGACGCGACCGGCCGGAGCTCGGTCGGCGCCTACCAGGTCGATCTCCGGACTGTTCGTGCGTGGCCACCAACCTCCGACCTCGGTCACGCCGGGCCACACCGAGTCGGGCAGCATGCGGGACAGGGCCGCTCGCACGACCGGCTCAATCGCGCGTCCGCGCCAGGACTCGTAGGAGCGTTCGACGCGAGCCATGGCCAGGTCCGGGCGCTCCCGGTCGACCTCGCCGAGGGCGGGCTCGACGAACGCGAGCCAGAACCTGAGTGAGGGGTCGGCCACCCGCCATCTACGGTCCTTAAGGGCCGGCTTGGTAGACAGCGGCTCGTCGGCGGCAACGACCCGCTTGGCGATCAACGTGCGCAGGTTCGCCGTCAGCGTGGAGTTCGACATCGACCCTCCAGCGATCGAGTCGTGGATGCCGGTGAACGTGCGCTCCCCACGACCACCGATCGCGGTGAGGACCGCTCGCGCGTAGGTGGCCTCGGGGAACTCAGCGTCCAGCACGCGCGCACCGGACACGACCAGCGCGCTGGTGGATCGGGTGAACGACTCGCGCAGGAAGTCTTCGCGGGTCATACCTGGCTCCCACTCTTGCGCGACCAGCGGCAGTCCGCCGGTGACGAGGAACGCGTCGAACGCGTCGAACGGCGCGAGACCAGTCATGGCTGCAACATCGCGCGGCGTGAGGACATCGAGCACCAGCTCGGTCGACCTGCCGTGGAAGGGCTGGTCGACGGCCCCAAGATGCTCCATCATCGCCAGATCGCTTCCGAGCAGGAGCAGCAGCACCGGCTTGGCGGCCAGCACCCTGTCCCAGACCCGCTGCAGCTCCCCGGCACCGCCGGGCATGCCCTCGAGCAGCCAGGGGACCTCGTCGATCACCACGATCGACGGCCCGCTGTCCGGCAGCGCGGCAGCGAGCAGTGTCAACGCGGCGGTCAACGTCGTCGGCGTATTCCCCGCCGCCACTGCCGCTCCGGGCAGAGTCGACGATGCGATGGCCTCAGCGAACGCGGCCAGCTCCGCAGGCGGGTTCGCTCCGCGCGCGGCCTGGAAGAACAGCGACGGCAGTCCGGCGCGCGCGATGAGCTCGGTGACCAACCGGGACTTGCCCACCCGGCGTCGCCCGCGCAGCGCCACCGCGATGCCGCGGTCTTCCCGCCGCCCTCGCTTGACGTCCTCCAGAAGCCGCGCCAGCTCGTCGAGCTCCCGCTGCCTGCCGACGAATGTCATCCCGCACCTCCTACAGCGAAGAATACTACACTTAAGAATACTATTGTTTACTAGAGTATCGGACGAGGTCGGTTGGGTGCGCGACCTGTGGGGCGGGTGCTGCCCCCTTACAGTGGGGTCTCGCATCCGAGTGACGGATCGAAACCAGGAGGCGACTGATGGCTGACGACATTCGAATCTTGCCGACAGAGTGGGTGGGGACGGTCAGGACGAGCAGCTGGGGAATTGTCACACCCCACCACCCACACTTTCATTCCCATGCACACCTTGAGCCCGGATGGCACACCACCGACAACAACGTGACATTCAGGATTGACCAGCAAGAAGGCCCCTTCTTGGAGCTGACATTCATCGCCAGTGACCATGAGAGCAAAGCGGTCGGCGTACTGTCGGCCGACAGCCGAAGTCTGAAAATTGCAACGCTCGAGGTGACCTTCCACCTTGTTGTCGATGGCGACCGCATGTCGGGTGACGGGGAGGCCCGGGCCCATGGCGCATCGGAACGGCGAGGTACGTTCGCCGCCAAGATGGTCGAACTCACCGCCAAGTCCTGACCGGCACCCTCGACTCCAATCGTGGCGTCGCCAATCCGACGTAAGCCCGGACTCCGCGGGTGCATCCGGAAATGGCCGTGTGAGCGACAGCGTGGGTAGGCTCACACGACGTTGAAGGGATGCCGACATGAAGACACGGTTCATCGGTACCGCCTGTGGGCTGGCGCTCGTTCTGGGTGCGTTGGGGGTCCCAACTGCTGGCGCTGCCACCGTGGCCACCTGCAACGGGGCTCGGGCCACGATCGTTTCGTCGGCTGCCATCGTTACCGGAACCCCGGAACCCCGGGGCGCGGTGAAGATCAAACTCGCCGCAACCGCCATCCCTGGCGAGTACACGTTCCTCCTCGGCTATGCCGACACGATCGGCAACCGAGGCTGGAACGAAGCTAGCT
This sequence comes from Actinomycetota bacterium, assembly GCA_009699025.1. Next base: position 7,252 of record WLOZ01000047.1, on the reverse strand, counting down.
ATGCCGGTTACCCCAGCATCAACGTCGTTCCCTGAGCCGCACCGCGCCAACACTCCCTCCACCCTCGCGATGGGCGGGTGGGTGAGCGTGTCGGTGATCGGGTCGGTCGCCGACCGGTCTTCGTGGTGGGACCTGCCGTGCCGGCTCTCGACTGAGATTCCTGGAAGCACCTCACGCCCCAACTGCTCTCGTCGGGCGTCAGGTAGCCCAGCGAAGCGCGTGGCTGGTGCTCGTTGTGCCTCCGGCGGTAGTCCTCGGCCATGATCGTGCCTTCGAGGAAGGGTGTGGAACTGCTCGAAGGCAATCTGCTCGTCACGGAGCCCGCTGTTGAACGATTCCACGATCGGGTTCTGCCACGTTGATCCCCGGCGATGAAGACGATGTCCGCTGGGCTCACACTGCACAAGCCCTTTCGAGCGCGGTGAATTGCGAACTACACCATCTGCCAAGTCCACGGCGTGCCGCTGCTCCTTCGCACGATCATCTTCATCTCGAGCCACTCCAAGTGAGCAAGTGCCTCTCCCACGGCGGCGCGCCTCATATCAGACGTGAGGCTTTCGAATGGTCGAGACCACGGCAGTTGGTGTGCAACGCTCCACGTCGTGAGTCCCGGATCTGCAGCAACCGTGTTGGCAGTCTCGATCAGGCGGGCGTCGTGGTGTTCGAGGATTGCGTTGACGCGGCCGTCGAGATCGCGCAATGGCCACTCGTGGGCCGGAAGGACCCAATCGGCCTCGAGGCCGAGAAGCAGTCGCAGTGAGGCCAAGTAGGCAGCCAACGGATGGGGGGGCTGACCTGGCCGTCGAGAGACGTTGGGTGTCACGCGAGGGAGGACGTGGTCGCCAGTAAGAACCTGACGGCGCTTCTCGTCGAACAGACACACGTGGCCAGGGGAATGACCGGGTGTGCCAATCACCCGGAGGGACGGGTCGATGTCCACCAACACCTCCCCGTCTCTCATCAGTCGATCCGGAGACGGCATGTCAAGGTAAGTCACTGCCTCGACCATGTCTTCCGTGACAGCCATCACTTCATCCAGAGGTGCGCCACACTCGGTGAGAAAGCGCCGGTAGCTTGTCAGGAAGTCCTTCAGTTGTGTCGTTGGCGTAGGGACCAGGAGCGCGTCGCGCTCATGGAGGCAGATGCGTGCTCCGGATTCCTGCCGGATGGGTCCCGCCAGGCCGAGGTGATCGGGATGGGCGTGCGTCACCACTACCGCTTGCACGTCACGAACGGCATAACCAATCTGCGCAAGTCCGCTCTCGAGGGACTCCCAACTCTGCGGGGTGTTCCATCCGGCATCGACCAACACGATTCCCTTGGGCACTTCGCGCACGTAGCAGACGACATAGCGCAAGCCCTCGAGTGGGAGGGGAAGCCTCAGGGCCCACAGCCCGCTGTCGATCTGGGCGGGGGTCGAGTCAACATGCTGAGACTTCGACGTGATCGGCCATTCCTCGGCCAGTCGACTGAGTGCCTCAGCTGAGCGGTTAGGAGCGTTCACGCGACCGATGGGCGACGAGCAGATCACCCGCATGTCGTATGTGGAGGCTCATGGCCTCGCGGGCTTCCTCTTCATCTCCGCGCTCCATCGCTCGAAGAATCGCTGAGTGGTCGTGCACCGATGCGGCGGGCCATCCCTCGATGGTGCCGAAGAAGCTCCGGGGCACGTATTTCGCGGCGGTCCCAATGAACCATGCGACCTTCGGAGAGTCGGCGCACAGGTTGACGAGGCGATGGAACTCGTAGTTTGCTACGTCGACGCGATTGGCGTCTTCCTCCTTCAAGCCATCGTTGATCTCGTCCTGGATCTCACGCAGTTGCTCGATGTGCTCGGCACTGATCCTCCGCGCCGACCGCGCAGCGAGTTCGCCTGCCAAGATGCTCTGCACCCAGAAGACGTCGCGAACATCATTGCTCGACAGGTCGGCGACGGCGAAGCCGCGGCGAGGCTCGAGTCGCAAGAAGCCCTCGCCCCGGAGAATGAGCAGGGCTTCCCTGACCGGAGTGATGCTGATGTCAAGTGAGTCGGCGATGCTCTCGGCGCGGACGAAGGTTCCCACAGGGAGCTCTCCCGCAATGATCGAGTCGCGCAGATAGTCCGCCGCTTCGTCGCTTAGCTGTTGACGCCTTCGCTGCCTCACATCTCACCCCTTCCAGCGTTCCAACGACTTGAGGACACCGACTCACGCGGCTATTGGATATATTGTATTAGGTTGTGGCCCGACGCCAATCGGCAGGAGACAGAGTATGACAAAACGAGAGCGGGATGCTGTGATCGTGGCGGCCTCGAGGTCTGCGGTGACCCGAGCCTCAAAGGGTGCCTTTGCCTCCACACGCCCCGACGATCTCGCTGCTTCAGTGTGCGCGCAACTCTTGTCGGACTGCGGGCATCCCCCGGTTGACGAGGTGATCGTGGGCTGTGGCTACCCCTGGGGCGAACAGGGGTACAACGTGGCACGCGCCATTGCCCTGCTTGCTGGTCTGCCAGTGTCGACGCCAGGCGCTACCGTCTCCCGCCTCTGCGCTTCGTCGTTGCAGGCGCTTCGGATGGCGCATCACGCCATTGCCATGGGGGAGTGCGAGAGCGTACTCGTGGCCGGGGTGGAGTCGTTCTCTCGTGTTGGTCGAGACAGGCATCTCGCCGAGCCCAACCCCCGTCTCGCAGCGGACGCTGACCTCGGAATCGACTACTACCTCCCGATGGTCGAGACTGCCGAAAGAGTTGCGCGTGACTATGGGGTGTCGCGCGAGGAGATGGATCGCTTCGCGCAGAGAAGTCAGGAGCGCGCACTCAGTGCCTACCAATCAGGATTCTTCGGCCACGAGATTGTGCCGCTGGCCAACGCCGACGGAACCGTGATCGATCGTGATGAGGGACCGCGCGCCAACTCCACGTTGGAGAAACTCAGCCAACTCGAACCTGTGGTGGGCGGCCGGGTTACCGCTGGCAATGCCTGCCCTCTCAATGATGGGGCGGTCGCCCTGCTCGTCATGTCCCCTGAGGCCGCAGCCGCCCACGGCGCTCGCCCGCGCGCTCGGATTCTGGGTTCAAGCGTCGCTGGTGTGAGCCCGGAGTTGATGGGCATCGGCCCCATCCCCGCGGTCAACATGCTGCTCTCTCGTCTGGGAGTGGCCATCGCCGACATCGATCTGGTCGAGGTGAATGAAGCGTTCGCAGCTCAGGTCATTCCGTCTGTCCGTGGCTTCGGCATGGACTCCGATGATCCGCGGCTGAACGCGCGAGGCGGCGCTATCGCAATCGGACACCCTTTCGGAATGACCGGTGGACGGCTCGTCACAACGTTGATCAATGGACTCGAGCACGACGACAAGGAAGTTGGCCTGGTGACCCTCTGCGTCGGAGGTGGGCAGGGTCAAGCGATGCTCATCGAGCGGATCCGCTCCTAGGGCCGACCGTCGTTCCGATCGGCAATCCGATCAGCATGGGCGAGGAGTTCGGCGCGAAACTGCGGGTGAGCGATGGCAGCGAGAGCGTGAGCACGGTCGCGCACACCAAGGCCTTGGACCTGCGCTGAGCCCCACTCAGTGATGACGATTGACACGTCGCTCGCTGGCACCGTTGTGAGTTCGACAGGTCGAGGAACAATGCGGGAGACCCGATGGGCCTGGGCTGTTGACGGGAGAACGAACACCGACTGTCCCCCCGGAGACTTCACCGCCGCCGCGGCGAAGTCGGGCGCCCCACCCATGGCCCCCACGTACCGACCGCCTGCAGCCTCAGTATTGATGTTCCCGGCGAGGTCCACCTGCACCGCCGCGTTGATGCTGTGCAACCCGACGAGCCCGACAAGAGATTGGCCGTGAGTCTTCTCGACTCGTTCAAGAAGCACATTCCCCTGTGAGGCCCACTCGCGCACCTCGCGACCGCCGAAGAGAGCTGTGGCGATGGCGGGGTGACCCGTGTCGAGGACGCCGCATGCCCACAACTGAGCGGCAACCGTCGATAGGGATCCACTGCGAACCCGAAGCCCACGCCGCGACTGCAGCCCGGCAAGTGCTTCGTCGACGACTCGCCCCAGCCCTAGCTGGACGATCGCGCCGTCTGGCACGGTGCGCCCGACGATTGCTGCCATGGGGTTCGAAGCATCGCCGAGAGCTGGCGCAGTGACATCGCCGAGGGGGCTTGACGTACGTGCCAGGACCTCCACGACGTCTGCGGCGACGGCGCATGTTGTGGTCACCCAGGGTGCAGTCTCATCGACCTCCACCAACGTGGTGCGCGCCCCGTCGATGGCGGCCGGCAAGTACTCGGCCGTCATCGACAGCGAATGCAGTCCGTTCCTCTCGGGAGCCACCTTCGCAAGAACGACGATGTCTCTGCCGGCGAGGAACTGCGGGATCTGGCTGTACGGGAGCCGGACGATGACATCGCTGCCCGGTGTCCGGGGCGGCTGCCCAAACCATCCGAATCTCAGGATGGTGGTCCCAGGGCAGTCGTGCTCATCCCAGTCGGCACCTCCGTGAATGCCGAACACGACGTCAACCGCGCTGAGAGAGCAGCAGACCTGGCGCAGCGCTCTCACGAGATTCGTAGGCTCGCCTTCGCCTCCGCCGACCACGATCGTGGTTCCTGACGTCAGCGCGAGCCGGAGCCGGCGGGCGGTCCGTGGGGTAGACATATTCAGTGCATTATATATAGATTGCCTCCATGACTGGGACGGAAGACGTGCTCGAGCAGTTGTCGGAGGACGAGGCCGACTTCGTCCGGGTGGTCCGGCGATTTGTCGACCAGGACGTGATTCCCGCAGTCCACGACATCGAAGCTCGTAACGAGTACCCCGCGGCCTTCGTCGACACGATGAAGAAGCTTGGCGTCTACGGCATGCAAATCCCCTCGGACTACAGCGACTCGACGTCGTCGACCGCGTGCTTCGCGCTCGTGACGGAGGAGTTGGCGCGCGGCTGGATGAGCCTTGCCGGAGCGGTCGGTGGACACGCCGTCATGGGGTTCATCATCAATGCCTTCGGCACCGACGAGCAGCGCGATCGGCTTCTTCCCCCGATGTCCACCGGGGAATTGAGGGCTGCGATGGCACTCACCGAGCCTCAGGGGGGCTCCGATCTTCAGGCCATCCGAACCGTTGCGAAGCAGGTCGATGGGGGCTACCTGCTCAACGGCACAAAGATGTGGATTACCAACGCTAGGCACGCGGGAGTGTTGGGAGTTCTGTGCAAGACGGACCCTGCAGCAGATCCGCGCCATCGTGGAATCAGCATTCTCTTCGTGCCGTCAGACACGCAGGGTGTCTCCATCCCGAGAGATCTGCCGAAGCTGGGGTATCGGGGCGTCGAAAGCTGCGAAGTGGTGTTCGACAACGCGTTCGTGTCCGCCGAGCATCTCCTCGGCGGGGAAGAGGGCCAAGGTTTCTCACAAATGATGAGGGGCTTGGAGGTCGGGCGAATTCAGGTGGCCGCGCGATCGGTCGGCGTTGCCCAGGCGGCCCTCGATGCGAGCGTTCGCTACGCGGCGACGCGCGAGACCTTCGGAGTTCCCATCTGGCAGCACCAATCAATCGGCAACTACCTGGCCGACATGGCTACTCAGGTTCTGGCGGCAAGGGTCACGGTGATGCATGCCGCGAGGAAGTTTGACCGCGGCGAGCGCTGTGACCTCGAGGCAGGCATCGCCAAAGTCTTCGCGTCGGAATCAGGCCTGAGGGTGGCCGAGATGGCACTGAGGCTCCACGGAAGTGCCGGCTATTCCACCGAGTACGACGTGGAGCGGTACTTCAGAGACGCGCCTCTGATGATCATCGGGGAGGGAACGAACGAGATTCAACGCAACCTGATCGCCCGCCGATTGATGCGGGCAGCGACGGTGCAGAACAAGGACTAGAGCCAAACCGGTCCGAAAATTTTGAATATCATATATCGTGCTCGAAATGTGCTTCCACTGTAGTTCCAACCTGTGAGAGGGGTTCCAATGAAGAGAAAGCGACCCGGGGCGTCAGCGCTCCGCCGCCCTGCACTCCTGCTGGGAGTGGGGGTAACAGCGCTCACTCTGGCAGCCTGCAGTTCATCAGGGGGAGGTTCAGCAAGCAGTTCGACCGCTCCTGCGCCGACAAGTGCGTCTGCCTCAGCCTCAGAGTCGTCGGCTGCCGCGCTGCCCGCGATTCCGAAGAAGAAGGTCGCCTACGTTGAGATCTTCCTCCAGGCCCCAATCGAGGCTCGGATCAATGCCTCGTTCGTAGCGGCAGCCGAGGCTGTCGGCTGGGAGGTCACCACGACCGATGTGGCTGCCGACCCGCAAAAGGCAAACGACGCGATCAACTCGGCGATCCTCCAGAAGTACGACGCCATCGTGCTTGGTTCCGTTGAGCCGTCGCTCGTGCAGGAGTCGTTGAAGAAGGCCAAGGAAGCCAACATCCCCATCATCGCGATTGCCGGTGAGTCTCGGCATGACCTCGACAGTCTTCTGTCGGCTGTGTACACGGAGAACGACACGAAGCTCAGCGAGCCCCTCGGCGCAGAGCTGTGCGCGAACGTCAAGCCTGGATCGGAAGTTGCGATCATCCGGTTCAACCTGTTCTTCAGCGGCCAGATACGTGGCGACACGATGAAGGCAGCGGCAGAAAAGTGCGGACTCAAGGTGGTTGCAGACCCCGAGGCCGAGCAGACTCTGACCGACTCTCAGGCGAAGACCTCCGCCATCATCAACCAGTTCCCGAACCTGGCTGCCGTCATTCCGGTGTACGACACCTTCACTGCCGGAGCCGTTGCGGCGATCAAGGCGGCGAGCAAGACCGATCAGATCTCTGTGTACAGCTACTACGCCGACGCAATCAACAACCCGCTGATGCGAGACAACAAGAACATCGTTGCTCTGGCTGACTGTGACTGTGTCATTGAAGGACCGTTCACCGTCAATGCGTTGGTTGACCTGTGGGTCAACAGCACGCCACTTCCGGCGACGATCCCCGATGGAATCATCACGTACTCGGCCATCACTCAGGCCAACATTCCTCCGGCGGGTCAGGACGGACCGGCGACAGTCGAGTCGGTGCTGCAGCCCTACAAGGATCAGTGGGCAACGAAGTTCACACTTCCGTAACCCAAGTGGGTTGCCTCCCGTGGCGTCATGCCGCGGGGGGCAACCCATCATCAAGTGGACCGATAGGGGTCGTGGATGTCATCAAGCCTGGAGGCCCCCGTGGGCCCTCGTCGCAGGTTGAGCGGCACTAGCGTTCGAGGAGCTCTGGCAACGCTTGGCGGACTCGCCGTCATGCTC
>WLOZ01000046.1 GCA_009699025.1 Actinomycetota bacterium | reverse complement strand
CTCGTGTTTATCTGGGCCGAGTACCCGCTCGCCGTCATGGGAGTTACCGTGCTGGTCATCGCACTGCTGGCGCTGCTGGGCGAGTCGGCCGACCAGTCGGCCTTGCCGCGCGTGGTCGACACGCTGGTGGCCGCGGTGATTACCGTGGCGTGCACGTTCCTGCTGCGGCCACGGCGGGGGTAGCGGGGGGTTAGGTCGACTCGGCCAGGCCGGCGAGGTGGGCGTGCGCGTGTGCGATGGCCTCGGGGGTGGTGGCGAACACGTGGGCGGGCGTGGCGAGGTGGCGGTACACGTCGAGGGTGCGAAAAATGCTGTCGTGCTCGGTCTGGATTCCCGACAGCATGACCGTGATGCCGCGCGCCTCGAGGCTGCCGATCGTGTCGCCGAGCACCGTCGCCCCGGTGGCGTCGAGTGCTCGGATCCGTGAGAGGCGGAGGATCACCACCCGCACGTCACTGGTCTCAGCCACCTGAAGCAGGAACGCATGAGCGGCGCCGAAGAAGAGGGGGCCATCGAGGCGGTAGGCGATGACGTGCTCGCTCAGAAGCGCCTGCTCCTCGCTGCTGTGGTCGGCTGAGTCGAGGGGCATCTCCTCGACCTGCGTCGACTTCGCGACCTGACTGAGCGCGTAGAGGCTGGCGATCACCAGACCGAGGATGACCGCGACCACGAGGTCGAGGGCAACCGTGGCGAGCGCGGTGACGACGAGCACAACGGCGTCGCCACCCCTCACCCTCAGCAGGGCGCGCAGGCTGGACACCTTGACCATCTGGATCGCGGTGGCGATGAGCACGCCGGCCAGCGCGGCGAGGGGGATGAACGACACCCACTGGCTCGCCACGAGCACGACGGCGAGGAGCACGGCCGACTGGGTGATCGCGCCGAGGCGCGAGCGTGCGCCGCTGCGTACGTTCACCGCGGTGCGGGCGATGGCGGCGGTGGCGGGTACGCCCCCGAACAGTGGGGCTACGAGGTTGGCCACCCCCTGGCCGAACAGCTCGCGGTTGGGGTCGTGCCGCTCCCCGACGCTCATCGCGTCAGCGACCGAGGCGCACAGCAGGCTCTCGAGCGCGGCCAGTGCCGCCACCGCGACGGCGGGCAGCAGCAAAGCCGATAGGTGAGCCCATGGAATGACGGGGATGCTGGGCGCAGGCAGTCCGGTCGGAATCTGACCGATGGTGGTGATGTCGAGGCCGAGGATTTTTGTCGCGACCGTCGCTACCACCACGGCAGCCAGGGATGCTGGAAGGCGGCGGCGCAGGTGACTGGCGACGATCATGGTCGCTGCGACCGCGACCATGATGAGGGTCGGGGCCAGGTCGGGTGCGGCGACCCACGCGGTGACGGCGTTCCACGCCTGCACCAGCACCTTGTCGGGGCCAACCTCCTGGCCCAGCGCGGCCGGCACCTGCTGCAGGCCGATGATCACGGCGATGCCGAGCGTGAACCCCTCGATCACTGGAAGGGGCACGTAGCGCATCGAGCGCCCCGCCCCAGCGACCGCCAGCGCCAGCAGCACGATTCCGGCGAGCAGGCCCACGACGAGCACGCCGGAGGCCCCGAACTGGGCCACGATCGGGATGAGCACCACGGTCATTGCCCCGGTGGGGCCACTGACCTGCAGATTGCTGCCGCCGAACACCGCGGCGAAGAATCCGGCCACGATAGCGGTCGCGATACCGGCGCCCGCGCCCATACCTGACGAGATTCCGAAGGCGAGGGCGAGGGGGAGTGCCACCATGGCCACGGTCACGCCAGCGACGATGTCGCGGCGGGGGTTGTGGCGCATGGCGGTGAAGTCGCGTCGATGGGGGAGCAGTGCCCGCAGTCGCCCGAGCGCCGGTGGGGTCACCGGGGTCACAGGGGTCACGGGGGTCACGGGGTCACCGGGGAAGCCTCTCCTGCGGTTCGGCTGGTCCGGCCCCCGAGGTGAGGTCGTGCTTGAGGGTGTCCTTTTCCCTGATCACGTCGAGCAGCACCGTGCGCGCTGCCATGAGCAGGTCGCTGACCTGAGGCGCCGCGATTGAGTAAAACACCTGGCCGTCGCGCCGCGACTGCGTGATGAGGCCGGTGCGGCGCAGCACGGCTAACTGGTGCGACAGGTTGCTGGGCTCGATGGAGATCTCGGCGAGCAGTTCGTGCACGGCGTGGTCGCGCTCGCTCAGCAGCTCGAGCACCCGGATGCGGGCGGGGTGGCCCAGGGTGCGGAAGAAGTCGGCCTTCGCCTCGTAGAGCGGTCTGGTCACGGGGGGCTCCCTCGGGAGGGTCGGACGCCGAGCGCCACTTGATGACTTGAACACTACTTCAGATAGGACGACTTCGGCGTCGTTTGTCGACTGGCTGGGCGGCTGGGACTTGACGCGTTGTCGGGGGTAGGGAGTAGTGTCCCAGTTGTTCGAACATCTGTTCGAACAACTGATCAGGACCTCCGCCGGGTCCTGACTGGTTCAGCAGCAAGGAGCACTGCCTGCCCGTCCTGATGGAACTCGACCCCCATCAGGTCCCATCGGTCAGGCGGTCGTCCGGGGTGGTGGCACTTGGGGAAGGGCCCCACCCCGGACTTGCTCCTGACGGGCACTCCCGGCCGGACTCCCTCCGGCTGTTCCTCCAATCGTGCGAAGGGCGGTGGTGGTGATGAGTCGTCGTTATCTCGAGCCGGTGCGGGTACGCACGAGTCCTGACGCCCGCGCCAGCGCCGGTGACGCGCCAGAACCTGCCCCGGCAGAGTTTCTCTGGCGTGGCCGGAGGTACGTCGTCCATCAGGTGCTCGCGCACTGGATCGAGGGAGGCTCCTGGTGGCACCGGCCCCAGCACTCCGCCGAGCGACAGGTCTGGCGGGTCGAGGCAGGGGTGGTCCGGTCCGCCACGTCGGGGGTCTACGACCTCTGCTGCACCCGCTCGCCCGTCCAACGCTGGCACCTCGCGCGCGCCCTCGACTGAGCCGCGCGTACACCAACCCCGCACCAACCCCGCACCAACCCCGCATTGACCCCGCATCGAATTGTCCGACTGAGAGGAGTCACCACGATGTCACCCACCCTGCTCGACCTGCCCCGCTCCGGAGCCATCCCGGTCACCCAGGCGGCACGCGACCTGCTGGCACTCGCGGCCCGGGGTCTCACCGAGTCGACCTATGCCACCGACCCGTCGGCGCGTTACTCCGCGGCGCACCTTGCCGCGCTGAGGGCGGCGGCCGCGGTGCTCGCGGCCCGGGCCCGCCCCACCGCGCGTCGTCGCGTCCGTAGCGTGTGGGTGCTGCTACCGGCCGTGGCTCCGGGGCTGGGCGAGTGGGCCACCTTCTTCGCGGGCGGCGCGGCCAAGCGGGCCGCGGCCGAGGCCGGAATCGCGCACGTGGTCACCGAGCGCGAGGCCGACGACCTGCTCCGCGACTCCGAGCGGTTCGTCGCGCTCGTGGCCGACCTCCTCGGGCTCCCGCTGCAGCAGGCCATGCCGCGCGCTGTTAGCACTGTCAGCACTGTCAGCACTGTCGGCTGACCTGGCTGACGATGTCCTCCGACCCGTTCGTGCACCTGCATGTCGCCTCCGGCCACTCGATGCGCCACGGCGCCTCGAGCCCCGAGGTGCTCGTGGCGCGCGCGGCCGAACTCGGGCAGTCGGCGCTCGCCCTCACCGACCGCGACACCCTCGGCGGCGCGGTGAAGTTCCTCCTCGCTTGTCGTGAGGCCGGGGTGAGGCCGCTGCTCGGGGTCGACCTCGCGGTCGCGCCACTGCTGGCCGAGAGCGCGCCACGAACGCGATCGCGTACCCCGGTGCGCGGCGGGGCGCACGTCGACCCGCGCCACCCACGGGTGCTGCTGCTCGCGCGCGGCGCTCGGGGGTGGGCGGCGCTCTGCCGCATCGTCTCCGCGTCGCACACGGCAGGTTCATGGGGGTCCACTGGGTCCACTGGGTCCACTGGGTCCACTGGGTCCGCTGCCCCCGACGGCTCACGCGAGCAGCCGGTCACCTCGCTGGCAGCCATCGCGTCCGTACTCGACCAGCATGGGCTCGAGGGCTCGGTCACCGTGCTGCTCGGCCCTGAGTCAGAGGTGGCTCGCGCGATCATGGCCCGCCGTCCCGACCGTGCCTCCCGTGCCCTGCATCCCTGGCGTGAGGCGTTCGGGGCTGAACTGCGGGTTGAGGTGGTCTCGCACCGAGCTCGCGATCACACACTCGCCGCCTCCGACCTCGAGGGTGCCGTCAACCGGGGGCTTCCGCTTTCCACCGCCGCGGCTGCGCGACTGCTCCTCTTCGCGCGCGAGCAGGGGGTCGGGGCTGTGCTCAGCAACGCGGTACGACACGCCGACCCCGGGTCGGCCCGCGTGGTCGACCTGCTCGATGCCGTGCGCCGACTCGTGCCGCTCGACTCCCGCCACCTCGATCGTGCCAACGCCGAGGGACACCTGAAGGCGGGAGCAGCGATGGCGGCGATCGCCCACGAGGTGTGTGCCTCCGCAGGTGCGCATAACCCCCGGGGTGCGGCCGAGGGGCTGCTCGCCGACACACGCACCCTCGCCGAGCGCTGCGTGCTCGACCCGGTGGTCGATGTGGGGCTCGGCGACCTGCACGTGCCCGAACTAGGGGTACTGCTCGATCCGTCGTCAGTGGGAGCGGCCGTGCCCGCCCGGCACGCGCAGCGGCGCCGCGAGCCCGCTCGCATCACGGCTGAGGCGATACGTGCCGATTCCGTGCTGAGTGCCCGCTGCGAGGAGGGGCTCGTCCGGCGTGGCTATCACCGCGGCCCGCGCAGGGCCGACGCGCGCCAGCGGCTCGACGACGAGCTGGCAGTGTTCGCCACCCTTGGCTTTGCCGGCTACGTGCTCACCGTTGCCGAGGTAGTCGACCTTGTCGTCGCCCGCGGAATCAGGGTGGCCGCGCGGGGCTCGGGGGCCGGCAGCTTCGTGGCCTACCTGCTCGGCATCTCCGGCGTCGACCCGCTCGAGCACGGCCTGCTCATGGAGCGTTTCTGCTCCACGCTGCGCCGCAGCCTGCCCGACATCGACATCGACGTCGAGAGTGCGCGTCGCCCCGAAATCTACGACGCGATTATCGAGCGGTTCGGCATCGACCGCGTGGCGTGCGTCGCGATGTACGACACCTATCGCGTGAGACACGCGGTGCGCGACGTCGGCGCTGCCCTCGGTATGCCACCGGGAGAGATCGACGCCTTCGCCAAAGCCTTCCCCCACGTGCGTGCCCGTCAGGCGCGGGCAGCGCTCGCCGACCTGCCCGAGCTGCGCCGCTCCGGATTCGGCCGGCTGGCGGCCCGGGGCGAGCTCGACGGCTTCCTCAACCTCGTCGAGTCACTCGACGGCCTGCCGCGCCACATCGCGCTGCACCCCTGCGGGGTGCTGCTCTCCGACGCGTCGCTGCTCGACCGCACCCCGGTGCAGCCGAGCGCCGCGGGCTTCCCCATGAGCCCGTTCGACAAGGACGACGTCGAGGAACTCGGCTTCCTCAAGCTCGACGTGCTCGGCATCCGCATGCAGTCGGCGATGGCCCACGCCATCGACGAGGTCGCGCGCGTCGACGGTGACCAGGTGGTGGGGGCCGGGGGAGCCACCCTGCTACCCGACGGCCGCATCGACCTTGATGCGCTACCCCGCGACGACCACGCCACCTTCGAGCTGATCCGATCCACCCGTACCCTCGGCTGCTTCCAGATCGAGTCGCCGGGCCAGCGTGAGTTGCTCGGCAAGTTTGCGCCCGAGACCTTCGGTGACCTCATCATCGATATCTCGCTGTTTAGGCCCGGCCCGGTCAAGAGCGACATGATCACCCCGTTCCTCCAGGCCCGGCAGGGGTGGGCGATGCCGCGCTACCTGCACGACGACCTCAAGCCCGCGCTGGCCGAAACTCGCGGTGTCGTGGTATTTCACGAGCAGGTGCTGCGCATGGTGGCGGTCACCACCGGCTGCTCACTGGCCGAGGCCGACGAGGTGCGCCGTCGCATGGGATCGCCCGACGGCCAGTCGGCGGTGCGCGACTGGTACTACCCGGCGGCCCTCGCGCGGGGCTACGACCTGCCCACGGTCGAATCCTTCTGGGACGTGCTCGCAGCCTTCGCCTCCTTTGGCTTCTGCAAGGCACACGCTGCGGCGTTCGCACTGCCCACCTACCAGTCGGCCTGGCTCAAGGCTCACCATCCGGCGGCCTTCCTGGCCGGGGTGCTCACCCACGATCCCGGCATGTATCCCAAGCGGCTGATCCTCGACGACGTACGCCAGTCGGGCGTGCTGGTACTGGGCCTCGATGTCAACCGCAGTTCCGAGGCGTACACCGTCGAGCGGGTCGAGGGTGACGACAGCGCCATCGACAGCGCCATCGACAGCGCCATCGACATCGACGAACCCACGGGTCGCGCGCAGTACGGAATCCGACTCTCACTGTCTGAGGTCCGGGGCATCAGTGCCCACGAGGTGGCGCGCATCGTCGGTGCGCGGCCATTCGCCTCGCTCGCCGACTTCTGGCACCGGGCCGGGGTGTCACGCCCGGTGGTCGAGCGGCTCGTGGTCACCGGGGCCTTCGACGCGCTGCACGGAATCGTCGGTTCGTCATCGGGTGGGCGGCGGCACGACCGCGTCACCCGGCGCGATCTGCTGCTCACCGTCGCCGACCTCGACCGCTGGTCGCGGTCGGCACGCTCGGCCGGCTCGGCACGCTCGGGTGGCTCGGCACGCTCGGGCGGCTCGGGCGACTCGGGCGATGCCACCAACACCGGCGCCCAACTAGCGCTCGACCTCGGCGACCAGCCCGACGAGATCACCATGAGTGGGCTGCCCGAACTCACCGCCGGCGAGCGAGTGCACGCCGAGATGCAGGTGCTGGGGCTCGACGTCAGCGGTCACGTGCTCGATCCGCACCTACCCCTGGTGCGGGCGCTCGGCGTGGTGAGAGCCCGCGATCTGCTGCGCACCCGGTCGAAGCAGGAGGTGCTGATCGCCGGGGTGAAAGTGGCGACCCAGACCCCGCCGGTACGCTCGGGGCGCCGGGTCATCTTCCTCACCCTCGACGATGCCACCGGGCCGGTCGACGCCACCTTCTTCGACAACGCCCAGGGCCCCTTTGCCGAAACCGTTTTTCACTCCTGGCTACTGCTGGTGCGCGGCGAGGTGCGCCGCACCGGACCGCGCGGGGTGTCGGTCCGTGCCACCGGCTGCTGGGACCTCGCCGCGATCGACCTGCTCTGGCGCTCTGAGGGAATGCCGGCGGTGCGAGCGCTGCTGGCCGAGCATGCCGAGCGCGACCTAGCCGACCCGCGCCCCGGTTCACGACGGGTCCTGCTGCACCCCAGCGGCTTCCGGCAGTCGCCGTACGCCGATCTGCGGCCAGCCGGCGAGGCTGTCAAGCCCGGCGCCGCTCCGTCGAAGGTGTGGCACTCGAGCCCGGGCAGCAGCGGATGGTGAGCCTCCGGGCCCGCCCGCGCGGCAGGATGGGGCCATGAGCCGTAGCCAGATTCGACGCGGTGCCAGGCCGGAGGGCCTCAGCACCGACGATGCAGGCTGCACCATCCTGCATGTCGACATGGATGCCTTCTTCGCCTCGGTCGAACTGCGCAGCAGGCCCGAGCTGCGTGGGCTTCCCATGGTCGTCGGCGCCGAGGGCGGGCGCGGGGTCGTGCTCGCCGCCACCTATGAGGCGCGCCGGTTCGGAATCCACTCCGCGATGCCTATGTCGCGAGCGCGTCGCCTCTGCGCCGACCTGGTCGTCGTGGCGCCCGACCACCGCAGCTACGTCGAGGTGAGCGCCAGCGTCATGGCGCTCTTCGCGAGTATCACCCCCCTCGTCGAGCCCCTGTCGCTCGACGAGGCCTTTCTCGACATCGCCGGCTCGGTGCGCCGCATCGGATCTCCGACTCTCATTGGCGACCTGCTGCGGGCGCGGGTGCACGACGAGCAGGGCATCACCTGCTCGGTGGGCGTCGCGAGCTCGAAGTTTGTGGCCAAGCTGGCCTCTACCAAGGCCAAGCCCGACGGGCTGCTCGTCGTACCTACCGACGAGGTCATCGCCTTCCTGCACCCGCTGCCCGTCGACGCGCTGTGGGGGGTGGGCGAGCGCACTGAGGAGCAGCTCCACCGGCTGGGCCTGCAGACCGTTGGCGACATCGCGAACACTCCGGAGGCGACCCTCACACGTGCTCTGGGTGCCGCCCTCGGAGCCCATCTCGCTGCGCTGGCGTGGGGGCGCGACCCCCGGGTGGTGTCAGCGCACGAGCCGGAGAAGAGCATCGGCAACGAGCAGACCTTCGCGCGCGACGTCGACGACCCCGAGGTGGTGCGCCGCGAGCTGCTGCGGCTCTCCGAGCAGGTAGCCCGGCGGCTGCGCACGGCTGGGGTGGTGGGCCGCACCGTGGTGATCAAGGTGAGATTCGCCGACTTCACCACCATCACCCGCAGCCGCACCCTGCCCGAGCCCACCGATGTCGCGCGCGACCTCTACGCCACCACGGTGCGACTGTACGAGGCCCTCGGCCTACAACGCGCCCGCCTGCGGCTCGTGGGCATTCGGGTGGAGGGGCTCCTCGACGCTGCCGATGCGCCCGAGCAGATGCTCCTCGATGCGCCCGAGCACGGTTGGCGCGACGCCGAGCGCGCCGCCGACGCTGCCACCCGACGTTTCGGGCGCGGAGCAGTGGTGCCCGCCCGCCTAGTGCACTTCGAGGGCCTCGACGATAACGACTCAGAGAAGACTGATTCAGTGGAACCACCGTGATCTCCCACACGTCCCTGAGGAGACGGGTGGCGAATCGGCCTCCGGCGGCGCATAATCGATACACAGCATCCAGATGGCCGGTGAGGGTTCCCGTCAGGGCCCCCGGGGGCCTATCCTGATGAGTGAGCCAACTGATGGAGCCGCGGCTCCATCACGAGCGAGGAGGTCACCATGCCACTGTCTGAGCATGAGCAGCGCCTCCTCGAGCAAATGGAGCGCGCGCTCTACGCCGAGGACCCGAAGTTCGCCTCCACCCTGCGCGATGGCTCCGGCCGTCGGGGCAATCGTCGCCATGCGGCCCTCGGCGTGCTCGCCTTCCTCATCGGCACCGCCCTGCTGGTCACCGGCGCTGCCATCGCCCAAGAGCTCGTCGGCGTGCTGGGGTTCGTGCTGATGCTCGGTGGCGCGCTGCTAGTCGTGCGGGCCATGCGGGCCCCCGCTCCCGAGGCCGAGGCCGAGGCCAACGCCTCCGACACCGATGCGACAGGTGGTTCCGCGCCCTCCGGCGGCAAGAAGCAGTCAGGCGGCTTCATGAACCGGGTCGAAGACCGCTGGAACCGTCGTCGCGACGAGCAGTGAGCCTGTTCCTCGACCGCCCCACTGCCGGCCTCTGGCCGGCACGCTCGACCAGCTGACTGGCGTGGCAGCCGCTTAACACCGCCGATCACCTGCTAGTTACCCCGTACTCCGAGGCTGCAGCCGCCGGCTGACCGGCCCGGCCGACTCGCCCAGCGCACCCGCCCCCGAACCTCTCGGGCGAACCCCGCCCAGAGCCGTCTGCCAGACTCAATGTTTCGTCAGTCGTCTCCTCCGAGTCGGCGATCACCACGTGAAAGGCAGCGCGATGGCTGTGGACCTGCAGAACCGGGACTTCCTCCGGGAGCTCGACTTCACCCGGGAG
>WLOZ01000045.1 GCA_009699025.1 Actinomycetota bacterium | reverse complement strand
TCACCCATGAAGACCGTCTGGCTCTTGATCTCGCCGGTCTCGTTGTTCATGAACTCGGCGGTGACGAACAGCGGCTGCGAGTAGGTGAAGTCTTTCTCGCGACACTGCTCGACCGTGTACTTGGGGGGCTCGAACCGGTGATCACGGAACGACAGCGACATCGTTTGGCTGAAATCCTCGATCGGGCTGATCTCCTCGAAGATTTCCTCGAGCCCGGACGACCTCGGAACATCGACCCCGCCCTGGACGGCAGCCTCGACGCGGTCGAGCCACGCCTGGTTGCCCATCAGCCAGTCGAAGGACTCGGTCTGGAGGGCTAGGAGGTTCGGCACCTCAAGCGTCTCTCGGATTTTCGCGAACGAGATGCGGGTGGGGACTGCGGGACGGGCTGACGAGCGCGAGGCGGCCAAGGCGTTCCTTCCGGGCGTTATGCCGAGTGGCCCATGACGATCGGGTTCACACGGGTTTAACGGAGTGGTGGATCAGGCGGTCGAGCGGGTGGATTCGACGAGGCGGTTGAGTGGGGCACGAACCCACGGCGCCGACGGCGCAGGAGGGCGCACACCACGATTGCGTGAGGGCAGCACGAAATGGCAGCGTACCAGTGAGGTACGCCGCTGTCCACCCCGGGTGCTCGCAGGTGCCCTCGAACGACCCGACCGATTCTGGGACAGCGACCCAGGACCGACACGTACGGGTGTTCCTCGTCACCTGCGGCGGGACTGAGATCAGCCCACCGAGGGGTAGTGCGTAGAACGATCGTGACCGTTACAGCCGTCAGAGTCAAGCACTTCAGGCGAACCGGTGCAGAACTGCCTCGAGAGGCGCCCGCTCACGGACGCCTCTCGAGGCAGTGAACTACTTGACTGAGACGGTGGCTCCGGCGGCCTCGAGGGCATCCTTGGCCTTCTCAGCGGCCTCCTTAGTGACCTTCTCCAGCACGGGCTGGGGAGCGCCCTCCACCAGGTCCTTGGCCTCCTTGAGACCGAGGTTGGTGATGGTGCGCACCTCCTTGATGACCTGGATCTTCTTCTCGCCGGCGCCTTCGAGGATGACATCGAACTCATCCTGCTCAGCGGCGGCCTCGGCGCCGGCTCCCGCGGGCGCGGCCGCGACGGCCATGGCCACAGGAGCGGCAGCGGTGACGTCGAAGGTGTCCTCAAACTGCTTGACGAACTCTGAGAGCTCGAGGAGCGTCATCTCCTTGAACACGTCGAGCAGTTCGTCGGTGCTGAGCTTCGCCATGGGGGCGTCCCTTTCTTTGCGACCGAATCCGTTCGGATCCGGGGGTCTGGGTGGGTGTGGTTAGGCTTCGGGGGTTTCAGGGGTTTCAGGGGTTTCAGCTGCTTCGGGTGCCTCAGCAGCCTCAGCGACGGGCTCATCGGCGACGGGCTCATCGGCGATGGGCTCATCGGCGACGGGCTCGGGAGCAGCAACTGCGGGGTTCTCGTCCTCGAGCTTGGCCTGAAGAGCACCCAGCAGGCGTGCAGTCTGGGCGAGCGGCGCCTGGAAGAGGCCAGCAGCCTGCGTGAGCGATGCCTTCATCACTCCCGCGATCTTCGACAGCAGAACCTCGCGGCTCTCGAGGTCGGCCAGGCGGCCAATCTCCTGGGCTGACAGGACGGCGCCGTCCATGTAGCCGCCCTTGATCACCAGGTTGGGGTGGTCCTTGGCGAAGTTGCGCAGCCCCTTGGCTGCTTCCACCGGGTCACCGGTGACGAAGGCGATGGCACTCGGACCCGCAAGCAGGTCATTGAGTCCCTCGACGCCCGCACGGTCGGCAGCGATCTTGGTAAGCGTATTCTTAACGACCACGTAGGAGGTCGTGTCTCCGAGTGACCGACGCAGCAGCTTGAGCTGGGCGACCGTGAGGCCGCGGTACTCGGTGAGCATCGCGGCGGTCGAGCCACGGAAGTGCGCGGTCAGCTCATCGACTGCGGTTGCCTTGTCTTGGCGTGCCATGGAACTCCCTCGGGTTACAGGTCGTGCGCGAGCCGGCCGTTCAACGAAGAAGCCCCGCGCAGGAGGCGCGGGGCACGCGAGCCAGGGCTCGAATGAGGCGACACCTGCGCTGGCGTTCACGAGGAACCTTAGGCCACCCCCAGAGGGGCGACGACCGACGGTCTTTGGCTCTGCTCACACTAGGTGGTTCAACCCCGTCAGGGCAAATCCTCGTCGCCGAGGCAGTGACGCAACGCACCTCGCCCCGCATGGTCACCGCCGAGCGGTGTACATACGGGGCGAGGTGGTGGCTGCGTGCGGGCACTCAGCCCACACCGGCCCACACAGGCTCAGTCGTCGTCGGTGGTCACCGAGCGCGTGCGGTTGGCGTCAATCTCGATGCCGGGGCCCATCGTCGACGAGACGGTGACCTTCTTGAGGTAGCGGCCCTTGGCCGAGCTCGGCTTGAGTCGCAGCACCTCTTCGAGGGCGGCGGCGTAGTTCTCGACCAGCATGTCGGGCGTGAACGACGCCTTACCGATCACGAACTGGAGGTTGGCGTGCTTGTCGACGCGGAACTCAATCTTTCCGCCCTTGATCTCCTCGACCGCCTTGGCGACGTCCATGGTGACCGTTCCGGTCTTCGGGTTGGGCATCAGGCCACGGGGTCCGAGGACCTTGCCGAGCCGGCCCACCTTGCCCATGAGGTCGGGGGTCGACACGACGGAGTCGAAGTCGATCCAGCCGCCGGCCACCTTGTCAATGAGTTCGTCAGTGCCCACGTACTCGGCGCCCGCGGCTCGCGCCTCGTCGGCCTTCTCGCCACCCGCGAACACCAGCACCCTGGCGGTCTTGCCCGTGCCGTGGGGGAGGTTGACGGTGCCGCGCACCATCTGGTCGCTCTTGCGGGGGTCGACACCGAGGCACATCGACACGTCGATGGTGGAGTCGAACTTGGTGGTGGAAGTGTCCTTGGCCAGCGTGACGGCCTTCAGCGGGCTACGGGGCCCGACCTCACCGATTGCCTCGCCGGCCCTGTTCCAGTTCTTGCTGCGCTTCATCAGTCGATTCCTTCAGTTGGGGCCCCGAGTGGGGCCGATCGATGGTGGTTAGCGGGCCGCAGCGGCCCTCCCACGATTTCCGGTGGAACTGGGTACTTCTGGGTTGTTCAAAGTGGTTCTGGTGCAGCGACTCAGCTACTCGCTGATGGTCACGCCCATCTGGCGAGCGGTTCCTTCAATGATCTTCATGGCCGCGTCGACGTCGTTGGCGTTGAGGTCGGGCATCTTGGTGGTGGCGATCTCGCGCACCTGCTCGCGGGTGAGCGAGCCCACCTTGGTCTTCTGCGGGATTGCCGATCCCTTGTCGAGCCCGGCCGCCTTGAGAATCAGGCGCGAGGCGGGAGGGGTCTTGAGCGTGAAGGTGAACGACCGGTCCTCGTAGACCGTGATCTCGACCGGAATCACCTGGCCGCGCTGGCTCTCAGTGGCCTCGTTGTAGGCCTTGCAGAACTCCATGATGTTGACGCCGTGCTGACCGAGGGCAGGTCCCACGGGAGGGGCAGGGTTGGCTGCTCCCGCGTTGATCTGCAACTTGATCATTCCGGTGATCTTCTTCTTCTTCGGAGGCATGCTCGTGATCCTTGTCGTTGACGGTACTCACCCGGTAGGCCGGGAGTCTGGTGGATGGGACGGTGGGGCGTCAGCCCTTCTCGATCTGGGCGAAAGTCAGTTCGACAGGGGTCTCACGGCCGAAGAGCTCGACCATCACGATGACCTTCTGCGACTCGGGGGTGATCTCTGAGATGGACGCCTGCATCGTGGCAAAGGCGCCCTCGATGATGGTGACCGCGTCGCCCACCTCGAACTCGACCATGCGGGCGGCAGCCTCGGCGCTCGCCGCGGCAGCACCCTTCTTCTCCGACTTGGGCGCCAGGATGCTGACGACCTCGTCGATGGTCAGAGGGAATGGCTGGTGGGCATGGCCCACGAATCCGGTGACTCCGGGGGTGTGACGCACCACGCCCCACGACTCGTCGGTGAGTTCCATGCGTACCAGCACGTAGCCGGGAAACTTGTTGCGCTTGACCAGTTTCTTGACGCCGTTCTTGAACTCGATGACCTCTTCGATCGGCACCTCGACCTGGAAGATCTGCTCCTCCATGTTCATGGTGGTGATTCGACTCTCGAGGTTGGCCCGCACGCGGTTCTCAAAACCGGCGTACGAGTGGATGACATACCAGTCTCCTTCGGACAGTGCGAGGGCGCGACGGAACTCCTGCTCGGGGTCGTCCTCCTCGTCGGGGTCGACCTCGGCTTCGGCTTCGGGGGCAGCCTCGGCCTCAGCGAGCTCCTCGGCCTCGACCACCGCGAGCTCCTCGGCCTCCAGCACCTCGAGCACCTCGAGGAGCTCAGGGGCCTCGGAAGGCTCGACCGACGATGCCTCCTCGGCGATCAGAGCCTCCTCGAGATCGGCGGTCTCGGGCTCCTCCGAGCGCGCGACAGCAGCGGCCCAGGCGTCGGCGACGGCCGAGTTCGGCGGGGTGTCCTGCTCAGTCACTGCGGGTCGCTCCAGATCGTCGGGGTGCGGGGAAGGGAGGGGTGGTGCGAGGACTATCCGCCGCCAAAGACGGCGAGGGCTGCCCGTCCGAACACGAGGTCGAGCGCCGCGACGAACAGAGCCATCACCGTGACGAACGCGATGACAACCCACGTGTAGGTGATGAGCTCGCGGCGGGTGGGCCAGATCACCTTGCGCAGTTCAGCAATGACCTGCCGGTAGAAGGTACCGAGGCGCGCAAGATGGCCCGGGCGGTCCTTGACCGCTGCCGAGTCGTCGTCCTTGGCCACTCGTCGCATCCCATCGTTCGTCGTGCCGGCTAGAAACGGTCGTGCTGCCGTGCCATCTGCGCAGGGCCGGAGGGACTTGAACCCGCAACCGCCGGTTTTGGAGACCGGTGCTCTACCAATTGAGCTACGACCCTTCGGCGGCCAGCGCGAAGATGCCTTCGGGCAGGCTCACGCTGGGGTGGAAAGCCACCGACTGACGAGTGTATTCGGTCCTCCGGCCGCGGTCCAACCGCCTCGGCTCAAGCGCCACTCTCCACTGCGCGAACGTGCGGCACGGCCGTGGTGCTGAGCTCCGCAGGAAGGTGCCTGAGGTAGCGCCTGCGGGGCGAACTACGGAGGGAACTAGCGGTGCGGCGGTTGGGGGCGGTCGCAGGTGGCCCACGAAGCCAGGGGGCTCAACACAGCGCGCACGGAGCCCTGCCTGCCACCCGGGGTCAGGGCGCGCCTCGCGCGGGGCTCTGAGAGGATCACCCCATGTCACCTGCGCCCGCACACCGGGTCTCCCACCGCATCGGCGCGATCGCCGAATCAGCAACCCTCGCCGTCGATGCCAAGGCCAAGGCCCTTCAGGCCGCCGGGCGTCCGGTGATCGGCTTCGGAGCCGGCGAGCCCGACTTCCCGACCCCCGACTACATCGTCGAAGCGGCTGTGGCCGCCTGTCGCGAGCCCAAGTGGCACCGCTACACCCCCGCCGGCGGCCTTCCGGCCCTCAAGGAAGCCGTGGCTGCCAAGACCCTGCGCGATTCAGGCTTCGAGGTGAGCCCCGCCCAGGTACTCATCACCAACGGCGGCAAGCAGGCGCTGTACAACGCCTTCGCTGCCCTGCTCAACCCCGGCGACGAGGTGCTCCTCCCCGCCCCCTACTGGACCACCTACCCCGAGTCGATCGCTCTCGCCGGCGGGGTTCCTGTCATCATCGCGACCGACGAATCGTCGGGGTACCGCGCCAGCATCGCCCAGCTCGAAGCCGCCCTCACCCCGCGCACCACGATGCTGGTGTTCGTATCGCCCTCGAATCCCACGGGCGCCGTGTACCCGCCCGAGCAGGTTGAGGCCATCGGCCGCTGGGCCGTCGAGAAGGGCCTGTGGGTCGTCACCGATGAGATCTACGAGCACCTCGTCTACGGAGGCGCCACCTTCGCGTCCATGCCCACGCTGGTTCCCGAGCTCGCCAACCAGTGCGTCATCATCAATGGCGTCGCCAAGACCTACGCCATGACCGGCTGGCGGGTGGGCTGGATGATCGGACCCGCCGATGTCGTCAAGGCCGCCACCAATCTGCAGTCGCACGCCACCTCGAACGTGGCCAACGTGTCACAGGTGGCGGCCATCGCAGCGGTGAGCGGTGACCTCGCAGCGGTCGCGATGATGCGATCAGCCTTCGATCGCCGCCGCCTCACCATGGTGGGCATGCTCAACGCAATTCCCGGGGTCACCTGCCCCGAGCCCGAGGGCGCCTTCTACTGCTACCCCTCGGTCAAGGGCGCGCTCGGCCGCACCATTCGAGGCGTCACCCCCACCACCAGCGCCGAGCTTGCGGGCCTGATCCTCGACGAGGCCGAGGTCGCGGTGGTTCCCGGTGAGGCATTCGGCACTCCCGGCTACGTGCGCCTGTCGTACGCGCTTGGCGACGACGACCTCATTGAGGGTGTCACCCGCATCGCAGCGCTGCTGTCGGAGTAGGGCCCGCACTAGAGCGAGCAGCCCACCAGGAGCGGCTCGGGAGTAAGGGTGATTCCGAACCGCGCGCGCACTCCTTCGCGCACGGCGCGCGCGAGTTCCAGCACGTCGTCGCAGCTCGCTCCCCCACGATTGGTCAGCGCCAGAGAGTGCTTGGCCGAGATGGCGGCCCGTGAGCCGGGCAGGGCGAACCCACGCTCGAAGCCCGCCGACGAGATGAGCCACGCCGCGCTGACCTTGATGCCACCCCCCGCCGCAGGGAACGTCACGGCGCCCTCGGGCGCCAGCACGCCCGGCGCGAGTACCGGATTGAGGAAGAACGAGCCCACGCTCCAGGTGTCGTGGTCAGCAGCGTCGAGCACCATCCCCTTGCTCGCCCGCAGCGCCAGCACCGCGGCGCGCACCTCCGCCATCGGCGCGCGCTGACCGGTCTCGATGTCAAGCTCGCGGGCCAGTTCGGCGTAGGCGATGGGCTCCGACGCGGACCCGAGCCGCAGCTGGAAGGTAACGTCGAGTACCACGTACCGCGCAGGCTCCGACTTGAAGACCGACGAGCGGTAACCGAAGCCGCAGTCGGCCGCGGCGAAGACCACCACTCGCCCGTCGGTGCGGTCGTACGCCCGCACCCGGGCCACGGTGGCCCCGACCTCCTGGCCGTAGGCGCCTACATTCTGAATCGGAGTGGCTCCGACCAGTCCCGGAATTCCGGAGAGCGCCTCGACACCGCGCCAGCCCTCGGCGACCGCAACCGCGACGAAGCCATCCCACGGCTCGCCGGCCGCCACCGTGACCCACGCACCCGCACAGTCGTTGACCTCGACCTCGACGCCACGGGTGCGCACTGCCACCACCGGAATGCTGACCGGGGCGTCGGACACCACGAGGTTGCTGCCGCCGCCCACGAGCAGTACCGGCTCGCGTCCGCGCACCGCGTCGAGGAGTTCGGCCTCGGTGTCGCACTCGATAAACGAGGCGACCGGGCCGCCAACACGCAGCGTGGTGTGCTCCGCGAGCGTGACATCGCGACGCACCGACATGGCCTAGGGCTCAGGCGAGCCGGACGACGGCCTGAGCCCTGCCCAGCACCGTCTGACCCGCCGACGTGGCGGTGAGGTCGACGCGCACCAGCGAGTCGGACAACTTCTCGGCAACGACGCCCGACACCTCGAGCAGGGCGCCAGTGTCGTCGTCGGGAACCGCGACCGGCCGGGTCATGCGAACTCCAAACTCGACCAGCGCCCCGGGGTCGCCGAGCCAGTCGGTGACCACCCGGCCAGCCTCAGCCATAGTGAGCATTCCGTGCGCAATGACGTTGGGCAGCCCCACCGACGTGGCGATGCGCTCATTCCAGTGGATGACGTTGAAATCGCCCGAGGCACCCGCGTACATCATCAAGTTGATGCGCTGAAGGGAAAATGACTGTGACGGAAGGGTGGTGCCCACCTCGACGTCGTCGTAGCGAACCTGTGCGGCCATGTCAGCTGCCCTTCTCGGCGTCGGCGGTTCCGCGCGAGACGATGACGCCGTACGTGGTGACCACGTGCTCGCCCGCCTCGGTGCTGATCTCGGCTCGCACCGTGATGAGGTCGTTGCCCGCGGCTGAGCGAATGCCATCGATTGACGACACGCACACCAGCGTGTCGCCCGCGGTGATGGGCCGCGTGTAGACGAAGCGCTGCTCGCCGTGCACCACGCGCGAATAGTCGAGTCCGAGGTCGGGGTCGAACATGGCCGCCCCCATCGACTTGAACGACAGCACGAACGGGAAGGTGGGCGGCGCGATGACGTCGGCGTAGCCGAGCGAGCGGGCGGCCTCGACGTCGTGATAGGCCGGGTTGGAGTCACCAATCGAGGTGGCGAACTCGCGCACCTTCTCGCGACCCACCTGATAGGGAGCAGACGCCGGATACGTGCGGCCGACGAACTCAGGGTTCAGTGCCATCGCTACATCCCTCCGAGCTGTCCGCCGGTGACGGGAATCGTCACGCCGGAAATGAAGTCTGAGTCGCTGGACGCGAGGAAGGCGTGCACGTTGGCGATGTCCTCGGGCTCGCCGAGCCGACCAAGCGCGATGAGCATCAGGCTCATCTGCCGCATCTGCTCGGGGATGCCGTAGGTGTCGCCCTCCTGCTTGGCCTGGGTGAGCCTGGTCTCGATAAAGCCCGGAGCGACCGCGTTGACGTTGATGCCGAAGGGGCCGAGCTCGCGGGCGAGGGTTTTGGTGACCGCCACGAGGGCGCCCTTGGCCGCGGTGTAGTTGAACTGGCCGGGGTTTCCCATGAGCGCTGCTACCGACGACGTGAAGACGATTTTGCGCTGGTAGCGCGGACGGCCCCCGTTCTCGGCCATCTCGCGCTTGGCGACCTCGCGCATGTAGGGCATTGCGGCAAGCGTGGTGTGGTACGCCGTGCGGAGGTTGGCGTCGAGCACGAAGTCGAACAGGTCGTCGTCGAGGCCGTGGAACATCTTGTCGCGCGTGGTGCCCGCGTTGTTGATAACGATGTCGAGCTGGCCATAGGAGTCGATGGCGGTCTGCGCCACGGCCCGAGCCTGCTCGAGGTCGACTGTGTTGCCCACCGCGGTAACAGCTCGCCCACCCTCGGCCTCGATCAGTGCCACCGTCTCGGCCGCTGGTTCGGCGTCGAGGTCGTTGACCACCACGGAGGCGCCGTCGCGGGCGAGGCGCAACGCAGTGGCACGCCCGATCCCCCGACCGCTTCCGGTGACGAGCGCAACACGATCAGCAAGACGTGACATGCGAACTCCTCGAAGCCCCGACGTGACTAGCGGGTTTCCTTGTGCTCGGTGTGCTTGTTGCACTTGGGGCAGAACTTCTTCAGCTCGATGCGGTCGGGGTCGTTGCGCCGGTTCTTCTTGGTGATGTAGTTACGGTTTTTGCAGTCGGCGCACGCCAGAGTGATCTTCGGCCGGACATCAGTCGCCTTGCCCATGGTGATTCCTTCGTGTCTGCACCCGGCCGGGCGGCCGGGAGTGGTGCACGATGCGGGAAATCCCCACACCGTTCGTCACGACGACGCGGAAGGTTCCCGCGCCCTGTGTAGCGGAGGCCGGACTTGAACCGGCGACACAGCGATTATGAGCCGCTTGCTCTACCAGGCTGAGCTACTCCGCCTCGCCTGTTCGAGCCCCAATACGGAATCGAACCGTAGACCTTCTCCTTACCATGGAGAC
>WLOZ01000447.1 GCA_009699025.1 Actinomycetota bacterium | reverse complement strand
CACCTCGAGTCGCGCTGGCAGGCGATGAAGTCTGTAGAGAAGGGGCGTACCTCGGTCACCGAGGGAATCCCGGAGGCGATGCCCGCCCTGCTGCTGGCCGCCAAGCTGCTGCGGCGCGCCGAGCATGGCGGGGTTGAGGCCGAGGTGGCCACGGCTCCGGTGCGAGCGGCGGCCGATCAGGCATTCGACTCGGTCGGTGAGGCTGGTCTGGGCCAGCTTCTGCTCGCACTCGTCGACAGGGCTCGCACTGGTGGCATCGATGCAGACGCCGCGTTGCGGCAAGCGCTCCGCGAGCACAGAGTGGCGGTGGTCGCCGCCGAAAGCGCGGGGTTGGGTGACCATGTCTGACGCCGTGTCAGGGTATCCTCCCGCCTCCTTCGACGAGGGCTACTACCTCGTGCAGGTGGGGGGCTCCGTGGGCGATGCGATCACGCCCTGGGACCACTACGTCACCGTTGGGGCAGCGGCGGGTCTCGACCCGGCCCCCTGGTTCCAGACCATTGGCTATCTCGACCTGCACACTGACGTGGCGGCGGCGAAGGCCAACCCATTCGTGCACTGGCTGGTCTACGGGCAGTATGAGGGCCGTCGACTCGACGATGGTCCGTCTGGGTCTCCTCGGCTTGTTGAGACCCCGGCGGGCCTGCTGCCCGCCGGGTCCGACGTCGACCTGGTGGGTCCTGCCACTGTGGTGAGCCGCGACGGAAGCGATCCACGCGTGTGGAATCCGTCGACTCGGGCGTGGGACCGTGGCGGGCGCCGAGAGGGTCGCTCGCTCCCGCCGGAAGCGGTGGTCACCTTCCGCGACGCGCAGGTCACCCCCGACGCTGGCGTCTCCGTCGGTGACTGGCGGATGAAGAACCAGGCGTTAGCCGGCAGTGGCGACATCGTTGAGGCTCGATACCACGGTGTCGGCAGCTGGCCCCTCAAGCCACTTCCCGTGGTTGATGAGGTGGGTGAGGCCGTGCTCCTGGGCCAGCCCGGTGACCAGGTGTTTGGCCATCAACTCCTCGATGTGCTCCCACGGTTGTTGACGGCCCGCCGTGCAGGGCTTGGAGACCTCCCGCTCCTGGTGCGTCGCGGCGCTGTCTCGTCGATGCGACGACTGTTCGAGGCCTGTGGGCTCATGGACTCCGAGTTGGTGGAGCTGCCGGCACATGGGGTCGTGCGTGCCCGAACCCTGCACGTCGTCACGTTTGCGCGCCACCACGGAGACTTCGACCCCGCTCGAGTCGGCGAGGTGCGTGCCCTCCTGCAGAAGCGGTTGGTCCCATCGCGGTCGGGTTCTCTGCTGTGGATGTCCCGCGCACAACTTGGTGGCGAGTCCGGCGCGCGCCGGCGACTGGTCAACCGAGCTGAGGTCGACGCAACCGCGGCGGCGGCAGGTCTTGAGGTGATCGCGCCGGAGTGTCGCCCCCTGGTGGAGGTCCTGTCCAGGCTCGTCCCCGGGGGTCTCGTGGCCGGAGAGGATGGCAGCGCACTGCACAACAGCATCGTGATGCCGGCGGGTTCGGAGGTCCTGGTTCTGAGACAGCGCGGCCATGGCGGCCAGCTGCACTCTCAGCTGGCGAGAGCGCTAGGGCAGACCTCCTACGAGGTCGAGGGGCGCGAGGTGTCAGTGCCGGGGCAGGAAGAGTGGTCGCCCCGACAGCGCGACTGGATTCTCGAGCCCGAAGTGCTCGCAGACCTGCCGCGCATCCTCGGTGAAACCCAGACGGCAAGCGCAGCTACGAACTTGGGGCGTTGAAGTTTGCGTAGGTGATGATTTGCCAGCGCTCGCCGTTCCACTGGAAGCCGGTCAGGCGCGCGGCTTCCTTGTTTGGAACCGTGACCCCGTTGGTCTCTCCTGTCACCTTCAGTGCCCAGCGCACCGTGAGCGTGTTGGTGTTCTGAAGGCCCACCACGGTGTCGCCCAGTTCGAAGGTGTCAATGGAGGCAGGGTTGGCCAGGTAGTCGGCCTTGTTGCTGGACGATCCGTCGGCTCGCTGGATTTGAAAGTTGGGCGCCAGTTGGGCATCTATCGACGCCATGTCCTTCTGCTGCAGGGCGGTGAGCCAGGCGACCACCAACTCTCGACCGGTGGCGCTGGGGTCTGCGAGCGTGGGCGCCGCTGGGGGCGACGACGACGACGAGCAGGCTGCCACAGTCAGCGCGGTCGTGAGGGCCAGCAGGAGCGCGAGGAGGCCGCGTCGACGGCGGAAAAAAGACATGTCTCAACCTAGCGCGCGGCTGTCAGCACTGATAGCAGAGCGCTTCTTCGTGCGGCTTGACGTCCCACGTGACGTCTCCCCTCCCTTCATCCGCGAACTTGTGTCAGAACAGGACGATGAATGTCCTCTTCGGACACAAGTTCGAGTGGGGTGGGGGTTCCGGCGCCGACGTCCCCATGACGTCCCACGTGACGTCTCCCCTCCCTTCATCCGCGAACTTGTGTCAGAACAGGACGATGAATGTCCTCTTCGGACACAAGTTCGAGTGGGGTGGGGGTTTCGGCACCGGTGGGGGTGGGGGTTCCGGCACCGAGGGGGGTTACGCCGCGGCGAGACCGAGGCGCTGCTCAGCCGCAGCCACGTGCGGCCCGCGCCGAATCGACTCGGGCAGCGCCATCAGCGCGGTGCGCCAGCCTCGGGCCGCGAGGGTGGCCTGCCAGTCGGTCACGCCCGGAATGCCACCGAGGGCCACCCCACCGAGACCACCTCCGTACATCGACCGCGCCCAGCGTGGCTGCAGCGCGAAGGCAGTCGCGGCAAGCCCCGCCCACGCGGGAACCGCGGGGGTGAGCCAGCGAATGTCGTTGCGCATAGGGGGAAGCAGGATGAACCGAGCACCCTCTCGGGCCTCGGGGGTGATGCCGAGGGTGGGTCGCACGCTGGCCAGGTAGGCGTCGAGCTCAGCCGTGGTCGACGGCACCGTGGCGGGGTCGAGCCCGATGAGCCTGGCGGCCGTCACCTGCTCGGCCACGTAGGCGTCGGCCTCGGCGGGAGTGAGGCCGGCGGTGCGCCGGTAGGT
>WLOZ01000446.1 GCA_009699025.1 Actinomycetota bacterium | reverse complement strand
GTCACCGTTCAGGTCACGCCCACCGCCGACCTTCCCAAGCCCTCGGAGGTCAAGGCCAACGTCTACAACTCCACCAAGACCGCTGGTTTGGCTAAGCGCACCGCGGCCGACCTCGTGAAGCGCGGCTTCGCGGTTGGCACCATCGACAACGATCCCAAGGGCACCGTGGTCACTGGCGTGGCAGAGATTCGGTACGGGCCCGAGGGAGCACAGGCAGCGGAGTTAATGGCCTTCTACCTTCCGGGCGCCACCCTCGTTGAGACCAGCGCCAAGGATGCCACCATCGACGTCGCCGTGGGCGCCGAGTTCACCTCGGTACTCACCACCAAGCAGGCAGCCGCAGCACTCACGTCGCCCTCGCCCTCACTGTCGGGCTCCGGATGCTCCTCGGCCCTGGCTCAGATTCCGCGCGGACAGTAGCCGCGCGGCTGATGCCGCCACCACTGCTTGGCCACCGCTGAGTGTCGGGCGGCCTCGGCGTCGAGGGGCGTCGCCCTGGGTACTCGCTAGCGGATTCGTGCCCGCTCGGGGTCGTACAGGGGTCGCAGCGACAGGGTTGCCGGATACCGCTGGCCCGAGATGACCACCTCGAAGCCTCCCTCAGCGAGCCAGTCTGAGGTCACGCCCGCCTCGTTGTCGATGGTCGCGAGACCTACGGCGCCGCCCACGGTGTGCCCGTAGGCGCCGGTCATGACGTAGCCCACCCAACGTCCATCACGCAGCACCGGCTCGGAGCCGTACAGCAGTGGCTCGGGGTCGTTGACCAGCACCGACAGGGTTCGGTTGCTCTTGTCGCCCCGCTTGGCCACCACCGCGGCCTTGCCGCGGAACTCGGTGGGCTTGTCCCACGCCACGGCGAAGGCTAGGCCCGACGTGACGGGGTCGTCGGTGTTCTCGATGTCGACCCCGTAGTCGCGATACCCCTTCTCGAGTCGAAGTCCGCCCATGGCCGCGAGACCCACCGGCTTGAGGCCGAGGTCGGTTCCGGCCGCCTCCAGCGTCTCCCACACCGACACCGCCTGGTCGGCCGGGATGTACAGCTCGAATCCGAGCTCACCCACGTACGTCACGCGCAGTGCGAGCACGCGCGAGTAGCCCACCTCGATCTCCTGAGCGGTGAGGTAGGGGAAGGCTTCCTCGGACAGGTCGTCGGGGCTCACCCTCGACAGCAGCTCGCGCGAGTTGGGCCCCTGCACACTGAGCAGCGTGAGGCCAGCAGTGACGTCAGTGGTGATGGCGAACTCGCCCTCACGCACCTCGTCGTTCAGCATCTTCTCGACTCGCCGATGGGTGACGTCAGAGACGACCACCATGAACTTCTGCTCGTCGAGACGAGTCACCGTGAGATCGGCCATGATGCACCCGAGATCGTTGAGCCACTGCGTGTACACGACCCGACCCACGGCTCCGGCAACATCGTTAGCGCTGAGCCGG
This sequence comes from Actinomycetota bacterium, assembly GCA_009699025.1. The sequence goes on along the minus strand of WLOZ01000446.1, from coordinate 1,579 downwards.
TCGAGGATGTCGGCGGCGTTCGGTCCCTGCACGAGGAAATTCGACATCAGAGTCATGTCCATCACGCCCACTGCCTCACGAATCGTGCGGTGCTCCTCGGCCACCCAGGGCGTCCACTCGCCACGCTTCCACGTCCACGGCACGTGCGGCGGGGTGCCGCTAGGCGCAAACCACTCGGGGTACTCCCATCCGGCCGAGGGCGCGAAGTAGGCGCCGCTGCGGGCCCAGTGGTCGTGCAGCGGCGTGCGGCGGATCATGCGGGCGGTCTTGTTGTGGAAGGTCGGCGACCCACCATCTCCGAAGAGCACTCCCAACTGCTCGACGATGCGCTCGCTGCGGAAGCGCAGCGTGTTCTCGTGCGGGTTGGCCCGCTCGACGGTGAAGCCGGTGATGTCGACCGGGCAGTGTCCCTCGACGATCCACGTCGCGAGCGCGCTGCCGATGCCGCCGCCTGACAGGATTCCGACCGAGTTGAGGCCCGCCGCCACGAACATGCCCTCAACCTCCGGCACCGGGCCCAGCATCGGCCCCACATCGGCGGTAAAGCTCTCAGGACCGCAGAACAGCATGCGAATTCCGGCATCGGCCAGGCTGGGGATTCGCTGCATCGCCACCTCGAGGAAGGGGGTCAGCCGGTCCCAGTCGGGCGGGATCGTGCCGAAGGCGAAGTCGTTCGGCGCGCCTTCGGGGTGCCACGCAGCCGCCACCGGCTCGAAGAGCCCGACCAGCAGTCCGTCGCCCTCCTCGCGGTAGTAGCCGTACGACTTGGGGTCCTCAACGATGGGCAGGTCGCGGGTGACGCCCTCCATCGGCTCGGTGAGCAGGTAGTAGTGCTCGGCCGCCTGCAGCGGCACATCGACACCGGCCATGCGCGCGAGCTGCCGGGTCCAGAGGCCGCTGGCCAGCACCACCGTCTCGCACTCGATGTCGCCCTGGTCAGTAGTAACCCCCGTGATGCGCCTGCCCTGCCGGAGAAATCCCGTGACGGTCACTCCGTTGGCGATGGTGGCACCGCCCATGGTGGCGCCCTTAGCCATCGCGGTGGCGACGCCCACGGGGTCGGCACGACCCTCATCAGACACGTACGAGGCCTCGATAACGTCGTCGACCTTGAGCAGCGGGAAGAGCGCCGACACCTCAGCCGGCCCAATGAGTTCGTTGGGCACCCCGTAGCCCACCTGGAAGTCGCGCTCGCGCCTGATTACCTCGAGGTGCTCGCTGTCGGTGGCGATGTGTAGGTGGCCCACCGCGCGGAATCCAGTGGAGTGCCCGGTCTCGGCCTCGAGTGAGGCATAGAGGTCGCGCGAGTAGCGCGAGAACCACAGGGAGGTCTCGTCGTGATAGCCGGCGCTGGTGATGAGTCCGGCCGCGTGCCACGTGGTTCCGGCGGTGAGCTCGTGCTTCTCGAGCAACAGCACGTCGGAGACCCCAAGCTTGGTGAGGTGATAGGCGATGGAGCAGCCAATGACGCCTCCGCCCACGATGATGACTCGTGCACGTGCGGGCAGGGTGACAGCCACAACTACTCCTCGGTGGTGGACGGTTCGGATACAGCGAGCGCGCCCGGGGGCAGGAGCTT
>WLOZ01000445.1 GCA_009699025.1 Actinomycetota bacterium | reverse complement strand
CCGGCGAGTGTGTCGGTCGCATACGAACCATCCTTCGACCTGAGAATCTGACGGATTCGATTGTTACCAGCGTCGGCAACGTAAATGGCGTCTCCGCTGAAATTGACGGCGACGCCGCGAGGAGCGTTGAACATCGCGGTGTTTGTTGCCCCATCCCGGAATCCATACTTCTTGTCGCACAGACCCGCGACAGTCGTCACAGCCCGGGTGCCTGGATCAATTGCGCGGATGCATTGATTGCCGGTGTCTGCCACATAGACGACACCGCTATTGTCAACCGCCACGCTCTGAGGCCGAAAGAAGACGTCCGATGGGCCGTAGGTGGTGACCTCTGACTTGAGAGTGTCGACACGTCGGATTCGATTGTTGTAGGTGTCGGCCACGTATACGATTCCTGTTGCAGAACCGCAGGCAGGATCGCACGTGCGATCGACCGCGACTCCGGCCGGACCACTGAACGTGGCCGTTTGCGCCGGGCCATCAACAAAACCTTCCACGCCAGTACCCGCCACAGTTGTGACCATGAACTGTGCGGCGGATGCGACGCCAGGAGTAGGAACGGAACCGGCTCGTAGGGCTGCAGCGATCACGAATGCTCCCGCCACCAGAGCCACGACCAACGAGACCTGCAGGAGCCGCCGCCGACTTCGACGACCGCCTTCCGCGGGGCCTTCGCCATCTACTGCTGCACTCATCTGATCCGCCATCACGACTCCCTTGGTCACTACTGGTGCGCTGACAATGGCATGGGTTCACCACCTGCACCAGTTCCACCTAGGGTTTTCCCTAGGTGTCATCGATCAATGCGACGACCCGCCCAGAGGAACCTTCGTGGTCGACAGCCAACTAACTCCCCGGCGTCTGCCACTCATGTATCGCGCCTCCTCGTGGGGCGTCTGAGCGCGATAGGTTCGTGCTTGGGTGCCCCCGATGCGATTAAGGGCATGGCGGGCTCGAGCCTCATCGTGCGACACCCCTCGGCAACACCTCGTCCTTGGGGCGTCTGAGCGCGATAGGTTCGCGCTTGGGTGCCCCCGATGCGTAGTCTCGGGAAGGGATTCGATGAGCGGTCTCCTGCACTCCGCGCGTAGGCTTCTCGGTATGACGCACGCGATGCCCGACTCCAAGCCCGACGGCACCCCGTTCGAGGTTGTCCTCCCGCCCGACGATTGGAAGGCCCGGCTCAACGCCCAGGAGTACCGGGTGCTGCGCGAGGGTGGCACCGAGCCCGCCTACACCGGCGAATACACCGACACCGAGACCGAGGGCATCTACTCGTGCCGCGCCTGCGGGCACGAGCTGTTTCGCTCGATCGAGAAGTTCCACTCGCACTGCGGTTGGCCGTCGTTCTACGCCCCCTTGGCCGGAGAGTCGGTGCTGTACATCGAAGACACCACGATGGGCATGCGCCGCGTCGAGGTTCGCTGCTCGCACTGCGGATCACACCTCGGCCACGTGTTCGAGGGCGAGGGCTACGGAACCCCCACCGACCAGCGCTACTGCATCAACTCGGTCTGCCTCACACTCACGCCCACGCCGTCCCAGCAGCCCTGAGCCTCACAGCGCCCCGAACACGCTGATGAGCGCAACACCCAGCAGGGCCAGGAAAACCCCGACGTACTGAATGCGCACGAGGCGTTCGTGCAGTAGGCGCCAGGCCAGTAGTACGGTCACCACCGGATACATGCAGCCGACCATCGCCACCACCGGCAGCAGCGCCATCTGGGTGGCGGCCCCGTAGGCCACGTTGGCGAACACGTCCATCCCGCCCACCATGGCCAGCATGGGCACGTCGCGGGGGGTGATGCCACCGGTGGTGCGGAACGCTAGCAGCGCCACCACCGCCACCACGATCGATACCCCGCGCATGGTGGCCATGGTCATCACCACGCTGGTCTTGCTCCCCTCAGCGATAAACGCGAGGCACAGCCCGAAGCCCACGGCCGACCCGATGGCCATGAACACCGGCTTTGGACTGGCCGCACCCGACAGCTCGGGACCGCTGGCCAGCACGATGCCCACCAGCGCCAGGGCAATGCCGAGGTACTGCCCTCCGGAGGGACGCTGACCGGTGAGGAGCCCCGCCGACAGCGGCACCAGCACCCCGAGAGCAGCGATCGGCGAGACGATTCCCATGGTGCCTGAGGCCAGTGCCGCGTAGTAGAGGATGAGCGCCGCCAGCCCCATCACACCGGCAGCGACGCCCCACGGAAGATACGTGAGCGACCCACCCCACGAATGGGCCACGATCACGACGCCGAAGATCAGCACCCCGGCGCACACTTGCGATCCGAGCACGACGGCGATCGCGGGGAGCCGACGCGACAGGGTGCCGCCGAAAAAATCCGCGGTACCCCACATCAGGCTCGACACGAGCGCCAGCAGGACTCCCACGTGCCGACCCTAGTTGCTGAAGACGCGAGGTTGATCACCGCTGGCGCGTCGGTGCCCGCCGACAACGGCTCGCGACCCTAGGTTGAGGGGGTGGAAGCCACCCGAGTGCCCGACGTCTGGAGCGCCGCGCTGGCCAGCCTCACGGCCGCGCGACACCGCACCGACGTGTCGGTGCTCGAGGCTCCTGCCCCTCAGCGACTGGCACCCAACGCCGTCGCCCTCACCGCCGAGCTCACCAGCGACGACATCGATTCGTCAGGCCGCTTCGTGGTGCTGCACGACCCCGACCCACCCGAGGTGTGGGAGGGCGACCTGCGCGTCGTGTGCTTCGTCAAGGCCACCCTCGAGGCCGATATTGCCTCAGACCCGATGCTCACCGAGGTGGGCTGGAGCTGGCTGATCGAGGCGCTCGACATGCGCGGCGCCGAGTATGTTGCCCTCTCCGGAACGGTGACCCGCACCACCTCGGAGTCATTCGGAGGCCTCTCCGACCAAGAAACCGACGGCACCGTCGAAATTCGTGCCTCATGGACGAGCCTCACCCCCAACCTCGGGCCCCACGCGCTCGCCTGGACCGATCTGGTGGCTGTGGCCGCAGGGCTGCAGTCGATTCCGGCCGG
>WLOZ01000444.1 GCA_009699025.1 Actinomycetota bacterium | reverse complement strand
TGACCCGCCTACGGAGCCTGCCGCGCCGGGGCTGTCTGACACCATCACCGAGTTGCCCACCGAGATGACGGCAGACCCCGTGGTGGCCCTGGCCTGGGGCCCCTCGGCCGTGGCGGTTCAGGCAGCTGCTGCGCGCGCGCCCGAGCTGCCCTGGACGGGCGTGCTCACCGAGCTCGACTCCGTCCGCGTGGCCGCCTTTGGTCGGGGTGACGTGGCAGCCCTGAGGGCGGCTGACGAAGAGGGGTCGGCCGCGCTCGTGGCCGACCAGAGCGCCGTGGAGGGATTTCGGGCCGCCGGGATGTTCCCGCGCGGCTTCGCACTCCAGGTGGTGTCTGCGATCGAGGTGTCGCGCGACGCCCAGTCAGTGCGACTGCGCGTGGTCGACAGTCGGCCGGGCTACACGCTTGTCGATGGTGACGGCGTCGTGCGCGAGCGGCGGCCGGCGCGCGGAAACCAGGAGTGGCTCATCACGCTGGTGCCCGACGAGGCCGGCGAACGGTGGCTGTTCCGCGACGTGGTTGCCGCGGGACCGGCCCCGGCTGCCTCCACCCGCACCCCAGCCAGCACTCCCAGCGGAACGGGAGAGCCCGGGTGATGCGTCCGACGCTGTGAGTCAGACGAGTTCGGCGCGCAGCGCCTCGGAAATCGTGGGCTGGCTGAAGGTGAATCCACTGGCCTCAAGCACCCTGGGCAGCACGCGGGCGCTCGACAGTACGTCGTCGGCAAACTCGCCGAGAACCGCCTTGAGGGCGAAGGCCGGAACGGGCAGCAGTGTGGGCCGGTGCAGTAGCTTTCCGAGGGCCGCGGTCGCCTCGGCGTTCGTGACCGGTGTGGGTGCCGTGAGGTTGACGGGCCCCGACAGGTCGCTCTCGAGCAGGTGCGTGAGTGCGTCGATCTCGTCGCTGAGGGAAATGAACGACCAGTACTGCGAGCCCGAGCCGACCTTGCCTCCGGCGCCGAGCCGGAAGATGGGCATCAGCTTGGCGAACGCGCCGCCGCCCTTGGCCACCACCAGCCCGGTGCGTGCGAACGTTGTGCGGATTCCGGCCTCCTGAGCGGGAGCCGCGGCGGCCTCCCACGCCACCACGACGTCGGCCAGAAACCCGGTGCCGGGCGCGGAGGTCTCGTCGAGCGGCGTGTCGCCGCGGTTGCCGTAGTAGCCGATCGCCGAGCCGCACACCAGGGCGCGAGGCTTCGGGTCGAGTGCCGCCATGGCCCGCGCGATCGTGCTGGTGCCCTGCACGCGTGACTGCAGGATTTCGCGCTTGTACGACTCGGTCCAGCGGTGGTCGCCCACGCCCGCGCCCGCGAGGTGCACGACTCCGTCTACTCCGGCAAGGGCTTCGAGGTCGACAGTTCCGGCGGTGGGGTCCCAGCTGATCTCATCGGGAGCTGCGGCGAGTCGGCGCACAAGTCTGAGCACCTCGTGTCCGTGCGAGCGCAGGTGGGGCACGAGTGCTGAGCCGATGAGCCCTGATGCTCCGGTAATCGCGACGCGCACGTCAGGCTCCTAGAGTCCGAGCTCGGACTCGAAGGCGCCATCCTCAAGTCGTGCCTTGATGGTCGACAGGAAGCGTGCGGCGTCGGCGCCGTCGACGAGGCGGTGGTCGTAGGTGAGCGCGAGGTACACCATCTGCCGGATCGCGATGACGTCGCCGCCAGCGGCGTCGGTAATCACAATCGGGCGCTTCACAACGGCGCCGGTTCCGAGGATGGCCACCTGAGGCATGTTGATAATGGGGGTGTCGAACAGTGCGCCCCGGCTACCGGTATTGGTGAGCGTGAACGTGCCACCTGACAACTCGTCGGGGCTCAGTTTGTTACCCCGGGTACGCGAGGCCACATCGGCGATTGCGCGCGCGAGGCCGCCGAGGTTCAGGCCTCCGGCGTCGCGCACCACCGGAACAAGGAGCCCGCGCTCGGTGTCGACGGCAATGCCGAGGTGCTCGAAATCGTGGTAGGTCACGGTGCCGGCGGCGGTGTCGATCGAGGCATTAACCTGCGGGAACGACTTGAGCGCTTCAACAGCCGCCAGTGCGAAGAACGGCATGAACGACAACTTCGTGCCCTCGCGTGACTCGAAGTCGGCCTTGGCCCGCTGGCGCAGTTGGGCGACGCGCGTGAGGTCGACCTCGACGACCGTGGTGAGCTGCGCTGAGCTCTGCAGCGACTCGACCATGCGGCTCGCGATGATCGAGCGCAGGCGACTGAGGGGTTCGGTGCGTCCGCGTAGGGATGAGGTGGTGGCCTGGGCTGGGGTTGTCGGGGGCGCTCCGGCGGGAGGATTGGGAGGTGTGGGGGCTGTGGGAGTCGTGGCTGCTGCAGCTGCTGCGAGGACGTCCTGTTTGCGGATGCGACCCCCCACGCCGGTGCCGGTCAGTGTGGCGAGGTCGATGCCATTCTCGGTCGCGAGTCGACGCACCAGAGGCGTGACGTAGGCGTCGGGGCTTGCGGGTGCGGGTGCGGGTGCGGCGGGTGCTGCGGGTGCGGGGGCAGGAGCGACCGGTGCGGCCGGTGCTGCGGGAGCTTCCGGTGCGGCGGGTGCGGGTGCGGCGGGTGTGGGGGCAGGAGCGGCGGGTGCGGTTGCGCCTGCGGCTCCAATCACGGCGAGGACCGCGCCGACGGGGGCAGTCTCATCCTCAGCGACCTCGATCGACAGCAGCACTCCCGACACGGGTGAGGGAATCTCGGTGTCGACCTTGTCGGTGGAGATCTCGAGGAGGGGCTCATCGGCCGACACGGAATCGCCGACGGCCTTGAGCCAGCGTGTGACCGTTCCCTCGGTCACCGATTCGCCGAGGGCGGGGAACGTGACCGCGGTGCCGCCACCGATGACGGGAGCGGGCTCAACCGCCGAAGCGGGCTCGGGCGCAGGCTCTACTGCGGGCGCAGGCTCCACTACGGGCTCAGGTGCAGGTGCAGCGGCCACCGGTGACTCCGAGGAGTCGCCAATCACGGCCAAAACGGCGCCCACGAGCACGGTTTCGTCCTCGGCGGCAGAAATCGAGAGGAGCACTC
>WLOZ01000443.1 GCA_009699025.1 Actinomycetota bacterium | reverse complement strand
TCACAGTTCAGGGAGAGTTCAAGGCCACACCCCATGGTGTCGCCGGACATCGCGGCGATGACCGGCTTGTCGAGCCACGTGATCGACTGCAGCAACTGGTGGTAGGGGTAGATCAGGTCTGGGCCGGACTTCTTCAGAGCCTCGGGATCGTCGCCCATGACGACGAGTTCTTCCACGCTGTAGTGGGTGATGTACTTGTTCGGCACCGCTCCGGTGATAATCGCGACGCGAACCGCCGGGTCCTGCCACGAGCTGATCAGTTCCTTGAGCTCTCCGATGCCGCCGGACTCCATGTAGTTCATCGGCGGTCGGTTGTAGGCGGCTACCACAATTCCATCGAAGCTATCGATGTCCCAGAACTCCATGGCGCGTTCCCTCTCTGGTGGGGTGGCCATCGCCGTGGGTGGCAGCGGCGATCACGCCACCTCACCATGCGCGAGCCAACCGTGGTGGGCTGATCACAAGGAACTGTCACGATACGTCGGATGTCTGAGCACGTCAGGTGATTGGAGGAATGGTCACCACTGCTCGAATCCCTCGAGGCTGTGGTGCTCGAGGGCGTAGGTGGTGACCGCCTTGAGCTGCCCGAGCGCGAACAGGTGTGTCATGGCGCTGTGGGCGGCATCTGGGAGCTTCCAGGGGCGTAGGTACTCAGCAGGAATCACTGTGGCGAGGTGCTCGAGGTGAAGGGCGTCGACGTCGAGGGGGTCGTACACGATGACAAAGGCGCAGCGAGGAGCGATGGTGTCGGCGTCGATGCGGTAACGCCAGGTCAGGGACTGTCCGATGTCGCTCCACCTGGTGTCGAAGTCAGCATCAATTCGATACTGCGGGGCATAGGCCAGCACGGTGTCGAGCTGCAGCCTTCGCGAGAATGCGATCGCGGCATACCCACCGGAGGAGTCGCCCACCGCGACGCGTCGCTCGTACGACCGTGGTGCGACATACGACTCCACGGCGTCGAAAGCTGCCGGCTCAAGCCCCTGGTACCAGTCATCCACGGTCCGCTTGAACGACACGACGTCGTACCCCAGCGAGTTGAGCAGGCGCCCAGGACCGGGGTTGCCGTCGAGCGACCGATTGGCTGCGGCGGTGAAGGTGACAGCGAGTCGGCTTGTGCCGAGGGGAGCGGGGAAGAGCTCGACGCGGCACTCTGCCGCCTCATGCAGCACGGTCGAGTCAGTGTGGTGATCCACTGGTCGCCTCCCGAATCCACACCCCTCGAGAACCTCGCTGCGCTCGGTGAGCGGAGCCTGTTCGGCTTGTGAGCCACCTGATGGTGCATGCCCATCGGGTGCTCGTGGTGCATCACCGACATTGCTCCGGGACGACTGTAGCGGGAGGTCGTCTGGCAGATGCTCCGGAGCGAAGTGCTGCGGCTCAGTGCCGGGTCCAGCGGATGACGGTGTCGCCGGGACGGACGGACAGCTCATCAGGCGCGGAGGTGGGTGTCCAGTCGATGTCCTCGTAGTCAGCGTCCGGCAGCAGGATTGAGGCGAGGTCTGCCACGACGTCGCTGGGAAGGGATCGGGCGCGGAGCCGGTCAGTGAATCGGAGGACCAGGTACACGTCCCCGGTCATCGAGACGTCGGCGATCACAGCGACCTCCAGCAGGGCTGCCACCGGCAGCTCGCTGCCCAGGATCTCCTGAATGACCCGACCGGGAGCTTCCAATGCGCGCTGCACCAGGTCGGGCTCCTGGGACTCAACGACGGCGATGAAGTCGTCATCGAGTCCCGAGGCGTTCCGACGGTGGGTGGCGACATCGACGTAGTCAGCCTCTGTGGGTTTCAGGGTGCCTCTGCGGTACCTGTCGACGAACACCGCGTACACGTGGGGTGAGCACGCGAGCAGGAACACCACATCCTCGGCGGCGTCGTACCAGGTGACCGCGCGATGTGGATCCTGCGCGTGCAGGTTCCAGATGCCTTCTTGGTGTGGCACGCCCTCGAGCTGCTGGGTGCCCACGACCGACTGGGCTCGCTTGCTGTAGAAGGATGCGAGGACAGGGTGCCGTCGCTGGTACGGGGACAGGTCCTGACCTGCGTGCGCCCCGTACCCGAGGTCGTCCAGCGCTGCCCTGGTCACCCAGAGCAGCGTCACTCAGCCGCTCGCTGTGCTGCCTGACGGGCCTTGGCTGCCATCTGGGCCCGGCGCAGGTCGGCAGCAGTGTCCGGTCCGCCGTCACGACGCGCGGCGAACATGGCCTTGCGGTACTCCGACTCGGGCAGGGGGTCCTCGAGGGTCTTGTCCACCAGAACCTGCTCGGTGAGCGCCCGGGTCGCCCGTGCTCGCAGGAGGGTCTCGATGTCCTCACGTGCTACTCGCCTGCGGGCTCCGACCTTGTGCCAGCCGAGCACTCCGCTGTCCATCCACTTGTAAATGGTGGGCCGGCTCACGCCCAGCATCGTCGCGGCGGTCTCCGGCGCGACCCACTCGGTGTCGACGACGACCTGCGCCCGGCGGCTGGCGAGGCCCGTGTCGAGCAGCAGGTTGAGGACGCGGACGAGGTCCTCGTCCGCGTGCAGGGTCCGCCCGTCGGCCAACTGGACGGTGCAGCCAGTTACGGGACCGAGGGGCTCGGCCGCGGACTCCCCTCGAAGCAGGCGGGAGTTCTCGTTGATCACGGCGGTGCGCTCCATGCTGCCTCCTTTTCTGTAGTAACTGTAAGGCTCTGTACGTGGTTGTGTCCATGGGCCAGGGGCCCGCCGGGACACGGCTTGGGATCGGTGCTGGCTGTCAGGAAGGGAGGCCCCTTCCGTCCCCGCATGGGTGGGGACAAGGGTTCGTGCGCGTCACCCATCCATCGGATCGTGCGCCACGCACCGTGCCATTTAGCCGAACTGGGAGCGGAGGATGCGGGAGCCGTCGCTCCGCTCCTCCCGAATCCACGCGCCTCGAGAACCTCGCTGCGCTCGGTGAGCGGAGGATGCGGGAGCCGTCGCTCCGCTCCTCCCGAATCCACGCGCCTCGAGAACCTCGCTGCGCTCGGTGAGCGGAGGATGCGGGAGCCGTCGCTCCGC
>WLOZ01000442.1 GCA_009699025.1 Actinomycetota bacterium | reverse complement strand
TTCAACCGAGCCGCGCGCCACCAAGAGATGACTCCACGCGTCGGCGAATCCGCGCGTGCCCCGCGACGCACTCACCAGTCGTAACAGTGGGTCGAGTTGATCGGTGGCCGCAAAGTCACTCACCGACGCGTGCAGCACCAGGGCATCGCTGAGCAAGTCGACGTCAGAGACGTGAAGTGGGCGGGATCCGAGGAAGGCGCCGCCGCCACGTGCTGCACTCGCGCGCTCGCCAATCGCAGGTGCGTCGGCAACGCCCACACTGATGCGCCCATCGGCGTCGCGCAAGCCGATCAGAGTGGTCCACAGCGGGATCCCCTCGGCAAACATGGCGGTTCCATCAATGGGATCGATGACCCAGACGCGACCAGTGGTTCCTCGGTCGAGGCCTTCCTCCTCACCGAGCACACCGTCACCGGGACACAGACGTTGCACGGCTGTGCGGATGGCACGTTCAGCAGCGGAGTCGATGGCGGTGACCGGTGATGCGTCGGTCTTCAGCGTGACAGGAAGCCTCGAGCCGAAGGCGCCCATCGTGACCTCGGCCGCAATGTCGGCAAGTTGATGCGCGATGGCTAGATCATCGCTCGCGGCCATGGCTGCAGGTTAGCGGAGGCGGCGAGTGGGCAGCAGCGGCAGGCTCGCCGCTGTGGAAGTCGGCCTCACGCGTGAGCGTTCGACCGATGGGTGTCGAAGGCACGGCCCGACAGCAGGGCTCGCCGCGCGGCCCTGCGTTCCTGCGTGGTGAGCCCACCCCAGATTCCCTCGGTCTCATCGGTTGCTAGCGCGAAACCGAGGCATCGGTCGACCACCGGACAGCCGTGGCACACGGCCTTCGCCTGATCGGTCTGCATCCGAAGGCTGGAGCCTGTGCCACTGGGAAAGAACAGTTCGGGTTGGGCGTCACGGCAGGCGGCAACCTCACGCCAGTCAACCGGTACCTGCCGAACCTCGTCAACGCTCATGCTGATGCTCATAACTTCGAAGTTAGGCGCGTCAGGTTGCGAGTCAGTTCCCTTTCGGTGGCATCGCGATGAACTCGAAGTACTCATCGAGCCACAGAGCGTACCGTGCCACATGCACTGCGCTGCGCCGGGCTGCACTCGTGCGGACACTCCCTTTATCCCAGGGGCACCGATTGACCAAAGAATGCCCAGACGGTCACCGATTGACCAAAGAATCCCGACGTCGAGAGGGTGCAAGCTCGTCGATTTTTACGACGACAGGGCTCGTGCCGACAGAAGGATCAGCAGCACGGCCACCACCGCGAGAACCATGACGTAGCGGAACAGTGCTTGACCCCTGCCCTGGTCGCGCACTGCCACGACGACAGCGCCGACCGCCGCGACGAGCACCAACCCCACGGCCACCACCGGCGCTACGTCGAGGTGCGCGGCGAGCAAACCCACCGCGATGACGAGGCACACTAAGGCGGCAATCGACGCGATACGCACGCCAACCGCCGCGACCACTCCTCCCGCGCCTACGAGTTCGTCGCTGTGCACATCGGGGATTGCGTTCGCGAGATGCGCGCTGACGCCCAACAGCGCGCACGTGACCACCAGCCATATCGGCGGTGCAGACGGGGGCGTCAGCCCGTAGGTGACGAACGCTGGAACGAGGCCGAAAGACACGGCGTAGGGCAGGGCCGAGAAGATCGTGGTTTTGAGCAGCAGGTTGTAGGTCCATGCGGACAGCACCGCGACGACGTGCGCGGTGCCGCCAACCGGCCCAGCGGCGAGAAAGGAGAGGGCAATCGTGGCCGCGAGTGCCACAATCGCAGCACGCCATAGGAATCCGGCCGTGACGTCACCGCGAACAGTGGGCTTGCCCGTGCGAGACGCGCCACGGTCGCGATCGGCGTCGTTGGCATCGTTACACCAGCCGACGGAGAGCTGACCGGTTAATGCGGCCGCCGCCACGACAGCGAGTCCGACCCCACTACGTCCCGCGGCCGCGGCGAGCGCCGTGATGACCACGGTGACCGTGACGGAAGGCCCAGGATGGCAGGCGTCGACCATGGCGCGTAAGCGTGTCGATGTCACGTCCCAGTGTCGCCCATGCGCAGGCGGAAAGGTCGACCTTCCGGAAGGCGCGTTCGTGAACTTCGCGGTCACGCCGAGATGGAACGCAGCGGCACGACTTCCACGCCCAGGGCAGGCCTCATGCGCTTGTCGTTCGTAATGATCGCGTCGCACCCGGCCGACGCAGCCGTGGCAATGTGCAACGCGTCGATGAACGGCATCTCCTGAGTCGCCCTCAGCATCGCGGCGTCGTCGAACATCGCCGATGAGTGCGACAGCACCTCGAGTAGGCGCGACTGACGAAAGAACTCTCTCACCGCCCGGATCACCAGCGGGTCGCCGCTGCGGTAGGGCCCGACCATGACCTCAGCCACCGCGGCATTTCCGGTGACGGCTCCGAAGACCCCGTCGGCTGCAGCCTGCAGCACAGCCGCGGCCTCGAGCGCCCGCTTCGGCGTGCCATCGAGGAAGTAAATGAGCACGTTGGCGTCGAGATAAACCCGGCGCCCCCGGAATTCGTCGAGGCGCGTGGTCACCGGTTCCAGCTGCCGCGATCGGAGGCAAGGGTGCGCTCTACGTCAGCAGCGGTCTCACCCCATACCCCTCGGGCAACCCCCACGAAGGAGCCGAGAGGGGGCGCGGTGCCGCCTGCCGGCGTGATGACGATGGTGCCGTTCACCATTTCCATAGAGCACACACTGCCCTCTATGAGGCCGGCCGCGCGCGCGATATCGACAGGAATGGTCAGCTGGTTCCGCTGTCGAACGGTGACTCGGGCCATGAGGGGAGGTTATCAGAATTCTGTGCGGCTTTCTGAAATCAGTAACAACGGTTTCAGCGCCACGTACGATCTTCGCTCACCTCACTGAGCGAATGGGAATCACCGCAGCCGCACCCAGCAGCGTGATGACCGCCGTGACGGCGTAGAGCGCGGGGTATCCACCGAACGAGGTGACGAGGGCCGCGGCAATCACCGGACCCAGCACCTGCGGCGCCGAGTTGG
>WLOZ01000441.1 GCA_009699025.1 Actinomycetota bacterium | reverse complement strand
CGGCAGTCGCCGCATCGGAGTGGCACGCAGTGATGCCTCGGGCATGATGGCGTTCCCCCTCACCACGGTCACGCGGGGCGAGGGCGACCTCGCAGCGCTGGCGAGTCTCGTCGTCGAGCACGAGGCCATTGAGGTCATTGTCGGGCTTCCACGCAACCTTTCCGGCGCTGACGGCCCCGCCTCAGACGCGGCCCGCGAATTCGCGGCGGCACTGGCACAGTGCGTCAGGGTGCCGGTGCGTCTCGTCGACGAGCGTCTCACCACCGTGTCGGCCCAGCGCTCGCTACACGAGTCGGGCCGCTCGGTGCGCACGTCGCGGGCGGTCATCGACCAGGCGTCGGCGGTTGTCATCGTCGAAAGCGCACTCGAGCGCGAACGACTATCGGGGCTTTCCGCGGGCGACCTCGTCAGTGGCGGCGCCGATGAGTGAGTTCGGTTTTCAGATGAACGACCACCATGAGCACCACGCCCGGAGGGTGCTTCCCTGGCTGACTTTTGCTCTCGCGCTGGTGACCATTGGTGCCGTCGCAGTGGTACTGCTCAGTCGCGGTGGATCTACGGCCGACGACTACGTGGGGCAGGGGGTTGGCAGCGTGGTGGTTGACATCCCTGCGGGAGCCTCGCTCACCCAGATCGCCACCACTCTCGTGAAGGCCGACGTCATCGCCTTGGCGCGACCCTTTGTCGACGTCGCCACGGCCGACGAGAGGACCATCTCACCGGGGCGCTACAGCCTGCACACCCGCATGGAGCCGCGCGCCGCGTTTCTGCTCATGCTCGACCCGTCCTCTCGGTCGGGATCGCGGTTGGTGATCGCCGAGGGTACGCGGCTGCGCGCCATTGTGGCCAAGGCATCGGAGGCAACGGGGATTCCCGCCTCTGAATTCCGAGCGGCGCTCACCCGGCCCGAGGCCATCGACCTCCCCGCCGAGGCGGAGGGCAATCCTGAGGGTTGGCTGTTCCCCGCCACCTACGACCTCGCGCCCGACACCACGGCCACCAGCCTCCTGCGAGCGATGACGGCCCGTTTCCAGAAGGCGTCCGACAGTCTCGACCTTCTCACGCGGGCCAAGGCTCGAGGACTCACCCCCGAGCAGGTGGTGACCATCGCCAGTCTGCTCGAGGCCGAGGTGGCGCCGAACGACTACGCCAAGGTGTCGCGGGTGATTTCCAACAGACTGGCCGCAGGTATGAAACTGCAATTCGATTCCACGGTTAACTATGCGCTCGGCACCAACATCCTCGCCCTTTCGGCCTCAGACCTCGAGGTGGACTCACCGTTCAATACGTACCTGGTCAAGGGGCTTCCGCCGGGCCCAATCAGCTCACCGGGGGAGGCTGCCCTCGACGCTGCGCTGAGTCCTGCGGCCGGTCCGTGGCTGTACTTTGTGACCACCGACCCCAAGGCGCGAACCACCGAGTTCGCGACCACCTACGACGAATTTCTGGCGCTTAAGCGCAAGTACCAGGGGGCAACACAATGATCACCCCGTGCCGTGCGGCCGTGCTCGGCCACCCCATCGCCCACTCACTCTCTCCGGCCCTGCATCGAGCGGCCTATGAGTGGGCCGGCCTCAACTGGCGCTACGACGCCTGTGATGTGACGGAAGACTCCCTGGCCGACTTTGTTGCGGCGTGTGGGCCCGAATGGGCGGGGCTCTCACTCACGATGCCGCTCAAGCGGGCCATCATCCCTCTGCTCGATGAGGTCTCTCCGCTGGCGGCATCGGTCGACGCCGTCAACACCGTGGTGTTTCGCGACGGGATTGCGCTGGGCGACAACACCGACATCCCCGGCATGGTCAGCGCGATCAGCGCGGTGCAACGGTCGCCCCTCAGCACCGCCTGCATCCTCGGGGGCGGCGCGACGGCGCGGTCAGCGCTGGTGGCCATCGCGCGCCTCGGTGCTCGAGAGGTGGCGGTCTTCGTTCGCCGACCGGAGGCGGGCGAGTCGATGCAGGCCCTGGCCGCATCGCTGGGAGTATCGCTGACCGTCGAGCCGTGGGTGCGCGCTGCCGAGGGACTGCTGGCCGACCTCGTGGTGTCGACCGTGCCGGCGGGAGCCGCCGATGGTCTGGTCGGGTCGGTCCCCTGGGAGCCGGGTGTGCTTCTCGACGTCGTCTACGCGGGCTGGCCCACGGCCTTGGCGCGTTCGTGGCTCGACCACGGCGGACCCGTGGCCTCGGGGCTCGACCTGCTGGTCGAGCAGGCGGCCCTGCAGTTCACCCTGATGACCGGGCAGCCGGCCCCGCTTGAGGTCATGCGTGCGGCGGGCACACTGGGCACAGCAGCGGGCAGTTGAAGGGAAGCAGAGAAGTTAAGCATCCGGCCACTACTGCCGATGACCTCGGCAGGGCAGGTTTCACTGCCGTCGGGCAGTAGGTTGCCCTCAGCACGTGCTCTCGAACCCGGAAGGACCACCATGCGACAACTGGGAGATATCCTCCTCGAGAACGGGCTGTTGACCGCAGACCAGCTCGCCAACTCGCAGGCCCAGCAGCAGCAGGAGGGCACGTCTCTCGGGCGCGTTCTGGTTGACCTGGGGTACCTCTCCGAGGCCCAGGTGGTATCGGCCCTAGCGGCACAGATCGGGCTCGAGTACCTCGACCTGTCCGAGACCACCATCGAGACCGGCGCGGTAGCGCTCATCCCGGGCGCGCTCTGTCGTCGCTACACGGCCATTCCGGTGCGGATCGAGGCCGACCGCCTCGTGGTGGCGATGGCCGACCCGAGCAATGTGTTCGCCATCGACGACCTGCGTTCGGCCGCGGGTATGGATGTCAAGGCAGTCGTCGCTACGAAGTCGGACGTGATGGGGGCGATTGATCGCTTCTACCGGTCCGAGGCCGAGTTGGGCTCGCTGAGCACCTCACTCGACGTGCAGGACGATGAGGAGGACCTCTCCAGCGTCCACGAGGTCACTGAGGAAGCCCCCATCGTCAGGTTCGTCAACCTGCTCATCACCCAGGCAATCCAAGACGGAGCCTCCGATATTCACCTCGAGCCGACCGAGACCGACCTGCG
>WLOZ01000440.1 GCA_009699025.1 Actinomycetota bacterium | reverse complement strand
CTGGTGTCAGAGGGGCCGCCCCAGCGCGTTGCCACCTTGCTCGCCAACGAGCGCCGTCGCACCTCACGGTTTGCGCCCGACATCCCCATCCACGAGATTCAAAGCGGCGACGAGCCCGGACAGGTTTCCCTGCGCAAGCTCAACGCGCGCATCATGAAGTTCCCGCGCGTGCTGCGCCCCGAGGAGGTCACGTCTCTCCGCAAGCGGCTCGAGGCCGTGTCGTCGTCACCGATACCTATTCCGAAGGGACCGCTGCCGAAGGGCACCAAGATGCCCAAGGGAATGCGCGGCTAGTCGAACGGCTTGCTAGCGCAACCGCACTACTACAGCATGCAGAGCTTGAATGTCTTACCGCTGACCCTCTGAGAAAAGCAGCTAGATGACACACAGCTTGAACGTCTTACCGCTCACGCTCTTCTGGTAGCAGAGGTTGTTTCCGTCGAGGTAGGCAGACGGACTTCCCGAGATGTGGTGCCAGCCGCCCAAGCCGTAGTACGCGTCGACGACAACGTCGTGGAACTTTACTTCGTGGGAGTAGGCGTCGACTCTGACCCTGCCGCCGAATTCGGCCTTGAGACCCAGAACGCTGTCGCCCACTTTGTCCGACGCGGACACAGTTCCTTCTACTTCCAACTTCTGCAGTTGGTTGCCGCCGACCGCGAACTCCGCCTTCGAATTCTTCAGGGTGTATCCGCTGTTAGTGACGGTACCGATACTGACGCTGCCATTGGCTGACATCGGCACGTTGGTGTTCACAGCGAGCCAGATGTCGGTGGCAACCCCGACCACGCTGCCGTGGAAGGTCACCGAGAAGCCCGCAGGAACCGTGTAGACGCCTACCGTGCAGCCCACTGGGGCGGCATACATTTTCGCGTACGTGGCCGTGACCAAATACTTGGGCCCAGCAGCTTTCGGCCACGAGGGACGCCCGAGCCTGACGACATCGGCCGTGCCATCGGGATCACCGATGGAAAACTCGAAGCAGGGCGAGGTCACCACGAGGTTGGCAACGAATGTGAACGGAATCGTCTGTCCCGACACGTTGGAATTGTTGAGAGTTTGGCTCAGGCTTCCACTGACCTCCCCATTGCCAGCGATCCCGATGCCAAGAGGAACCATGGCCGTGCTGATCGTGCCACTGATCGCGAACCCGTTGAGGTCGAGCCCCTTGACGCTGGCCACGTTGGGCCACACCGCTTTGCCATCGAGTCCAATCGCGGACACCGCCAGTGAGATGGCCCCCAGCGTGTACTCGTAGGCGATCTCAGCCGCAATAGCGATGTCCTTGACGCTACCTGACTTGCCGGAGACCGAGAGGAGGCCGTTCTGGCGGAAACTGAACTTGGTTCGAGCCCCCTGAGCGGGATTGGCATTCACCCTGACTGAGATCGTGGCTGGAGTGAAATTGAAGGTGAAGTCATCGGATATGCGGGGCAGCTTCACGCCATCGCGCACCGACCATCCCAGCGAAATGTCACCGCTGGACGTGTACATCATGAACATGCCCTCGCGGCCCACGGGAATGTCAAACTCTTTGCCCTTGATGCCTGGCAGGCCCACCAGGCCCGCGAACGTGATGTTGTTTGTCTCAACGCCGAGAACATATGTGCGCTGGGGCACCATCAGCGTGTTGCCGTAGATGGTGGCCTGAGTGTCCTTGGCGTCAAAATAGGCGAAGTCAGTAACGCTCGATTCCCCCACCGAGCCAGGCAAGATCTTTCCCGTCAGCACGAGGCTGCCGTCGACGTACGTCAGTGCCATCTCGTTGCTATTCCAGTCTGGAGCATCCCACCCGACCAGGGGCACCGTGGGCATCACAAGTTTGCCCGCACCCGTGACCTGAATGTTCAGCCCGCCGTTGGCGCTGGCATTGGCCACCTTGATGTTGGTATCGGATGGAAGCACCGCATAGGAGTCGTCCTTCGCTGAGATCCGAAGTTTCATTGTTCTGAGCGTCGCGGAGGCGATCGCCGCCGTCTCGACCGGGTCGAATGCGGCCTCGAGATTGGAGACGCCAGTGGTGGTGTTCACCACTGCGGTAAACGGCATGTCGGCGTGGGTGGTGACCGGGCTGCCGAACGACTCGAACATCGAACCGCTGAGTTGCGCGAACATCGCGCCGGCCGCACACAGTCGCGTACTGACGGTGACAGGGCAGACGGAAGAGTAGCTGATGGTCGCGGAGTTGAGAACGAACTTTGAACTAACGATTGTGGCCGCGCCCGACATTTGCGACGTCAGGGTCGAGGACACCACACCGCCGTTCGAGGTCAGTGCGCCACTCAGGGCGGTGCGGTTGATCACCACGTCACCGAACCGCACACTTCCCGAGGCACCAGCGCCCGCCGTGAGCGTCCACGTGCCCGAGTCGGTGAATCGCACCGCGACCGGCTCACTCGACCCGCTGCCCGCCGTCGCGCCCATCCACAGCCTGCCACTGCCCACGAAGATGCTTCCCTGAACCGACCCCGAGTCAATGGTCACAAAGTTGGTGCCCACCGACACGGTGTCACCGACCTTGATCGCCGACGCCAGGGCACCTGACCGGTAGTTGCCACTTCCCGTTGCGAGGGCAATTGCTCCGCAGGCAACCACGAACGCAACGACGCCGGCACCCAGCAGCACGCGCCGGGTCCGGCGAGATACCCGCCCGGTCGAGGCAAATTCCTCGTCGTCCATTTTCGTATCGCGCCGATCTGGAGACATGAGAGACCTCACAAGTCGGATGTCACCCTCCGATGCGGGCGACGAACCCTGTTAGCGTAACCGCACGCACACCGAGCCCACAGCCCTGTCGTGCAGGCCGCGGGAATCGCGATCCCAGATCAGCGCGGGCACGGCGAGGCAGAGCAGAACAGTGCGCACGAGTGAGCGCCCAAGTCCTAGCCGCGAGCCGTCGACGCGCGTGACCCCCACCCGAGCGATCCGCTGGCCGAACGACGAACCGCCGAGCCAGGTGAGGGCCGCGACCTCAAGGCCAAACACACCCAGCACGATCAGGCCGGTGTCAGACGTCGCCGCCGAG
>WLOZ01000044.1 GCA_009699025.1 Actinomycetota bacterium | reverse complement strand
TCCCACACGTCGAGTCCGAAGTTGCGGGCCATGGCCTCCACGTCGTCGTCACCGCCGAGCAGGCTTCGGTCGAGGTCGATCACGACGCCTGACGCCGTCGCGATGTGTCGTGCATCGGCGAGCAGGCCGTCGCTGAGGTCGATCATCGACGTGGCCCCCGCGGCCGCCGCGGCGACTCCTGCCGCGTAGGGCGGCTCGGGAGTTCGATGCGCTGCCACCACCGACTTCGGCTGGCGGTGCCCACGACTGAGCACGGTGAGCCCAGCGGCCGCTCGGCCGAGCCGTCCAGCGAGAAAGACGCCGTCACCGGGCCGCGCTCCCGAGCGCGTCACCAGGGCGCGATCGCCGGAGTCTCCGAAGGCCGTCACCGACACCACCAGCGTCGGACTCTCGGCCGTGTCACCCCCCACCACCGACGCGCCGACCACCGACGCCTCGGTGGCCAGACCTTCGGCCAGTTCGCGCGCCCACGCCAGCGGGAGGCTTCCCGGCGCGGCGAGCGCGACCAGAAGCGCGGTGGGAACCGCCCCCATTGCCGCGATATCGCTCATCGCGCGGGCCGCTGCCTTGCGCCCCACATCGTGCGCCGACGACCAGTCGCGACGGAAGTGCCGCCCCTCGACCATCTGGTCGACCGCTACCACCAGCCGTCCTGACGGGGCAGCAAGCACCGCGGCGTCGTCGCCGAGGCCCACCTCGACCGACGGTCGGGCGGAGGCCACGAATACCTGTGCCAGCACGTCGATCAGCGCAAACTCGCCCACATCGGCGAGGGTGAGGTCGTCGGAGGCCACGCTCAGCGCAGCCCGGTGCCGCGTCGGAGGGCGTCTGAGATGAGCAGGTCGATGAGCGTCGGGTAGTCGATGCCGCTGGCCGCCCACATCCGCGGAAACATCGAGATAGACGTGAACCCGGGCATGGTGTTGATTTCGTTGAGCAGCACGGAGCCGTCGGACCGCACAAAGAAGTCGACCCGCGCGAGACCTTCGCAGCCGAGGACCTCGAAGGTCTCTACTGCCAGTTGCTGAACCCGTGCCTCGATGTCGGCAGACAGTTCGGCCGGCACCACCAGATCGACCGCATCGTCGAGGTACTTAGCCTCGAAGTCGTAAAAGTCGTGGCCGCCGCGCACCACGATTTCGGCGCACACGCTGGCCTGCGGCACGCCGTCGACGACCAGCACCGCGCACTCGACCTCGCGGGCGTTCTCGATGCCGGCCTCGACGACCACCTTGGGGTCGTGGACTCGCGCGGCCTCGATAGCGGCCGCGAGCCCGGCGAGGTCGGTGAGCCGCGTGATGCCGAGGCTACTGCCGGCACGCGCGGGCTTGACGAACAGCGGACGCCCGGGCGAATCGGCCAGCGCGGCACATCGGGCTAGCGAGAACTCACGGTCGGTGCGCCACTGGCGGTCAGTGACCACCTCGTAGGGGCCGGTGGGGAGTCCGGCCGCGACCACCAGCGACTTCATATGCCCCTTGTCCATGCCCGCGGCCGAGGCGAAGACTCCTGAGCCCACGTAGGGCACCCCGGCCAACTCGAGCAGCCCCTGAACGGTGCCGTCCTCGCCCCACGGCCCGTGCAGCACTGGAAACACCACATCGACCCCAGACTCACCCCAGCCCCCACCCAGCTCGGCCAGGGTCACCGATCCGGCCCGCTGCCGCAGCGTGACATCGGAGCCCGACGACTCGACCTCCGGGAGCACGCCGTCGGCGATCATGAGCCGATCAGGGTCATCGGACACCTCGACCCAGCGGCCGTCAGGCGCGATGCCGATGGGCACCACCTCGTAGCGGTTACGGTCGATGGCGCGGAGCAGGCTTCCGGCAGACACGCATGAGATGGCATGCTCGCTCGAGCGGCCTCCGAAGAGCACCACCACGCGGACCTTCGGCTGCTCCACCACGCTGGCGAGCCTACCGGCAGCCCACGCAGTAGCGTGACGACATGACAGCTGAGTGGGCACCAGACTCGCGCGTGGTGTCGGCCGGACGACCCCCGCGTACCCCGGACGCGCCTCTGAACACACCCATTGTTCCGGCCTCTTCCTTCCACGCCGAGGGACCGCTCGAATACGCGCGCGAGGGATCGCCCACCGTCGCCTCGCTCGAGGACCTGCTGGCCGACCTCGAGGGTGGCACCGCCGTGGCCTTCGCCTCGGGCATGGCGGCAGTCAACGCGGCGCTCGAACTGGTGCCTGCCGGTGGAGTCGTCGCTGCACCCACCCATAGCTACACCGGAACCGCGTGGCGCCTGCGCGAGCTGCACGAACTCGGGCGAGTGTCACTTCGCCACTATCAGGCCGACGACACCGAGGCACTGACCCAGGCTGTCAAGGGGGCGGCGCTGCTCTGGATTGAGTCGCCGACGAACCCCATGATGGAGGTCACCGACATCCGCGCGGGTATTGCAGCAGCCCGCTCGACGGGAGCCCTAGTGCTGGTCGACAACACCTTTGCCACGCCCCTGCGCCAGCACCCCCTCGACCTCGGCGCCGACATCGCACTGCACAGCGTGACGAAGTTCATCGGCGGCCATTCCGACCTGCTCATGGGCGCCCTGGTGGCGCGCGACACCGAGCTCGCCGAGTACCTGCGCACCCGGCGCGTTCTGCTCGGGGCTGCTCCCGGAGCCCTCGAGGCCTACCTCGCGGTGCGCGGCGCACGCACGCTCGCGCTGCGACTCGACCGCTCCGAGGCCACGGCCGGCGCCCTTGCCGAGCGGCTAGCCGCGCATCCGTCGGTCGAGCGGGTGCACTATCCCGGACTCGCCACTGACCCCGGCCACGCGCTGGCCGCGAGCCAGAGCTCGGGGTTCGGCTCGATGATGTCGATCGTGGTGCGCGGTGGCGCGCAGGCCGCCGAGGCAGCCCAGGCCGCAGACCGAGTGTGCCGCTCAGTCGAGCTGTGGACCTACGCCACCAGTCTGGGCGGGGTTGAGTCGCTGATCGAGCGCCGCCGCCGTTGGCCAGGCGAGGCCGGTGACGTGCCAGAGGGGCTGCTGCGGCTCAGCGTGGGCATCGAGAACGCCGACGACCTCTGGCTCGACCTGAACCGCGCGCTGCTCGTCTAAGTCGCCCTGTCTGCGGGACGCTTCGCGCCGGGAGCCTTCCGGCAGGACGTTCCGACTCATCTCCTATTCCATGCGAAAGCGTCACACCCACCGGGGGCGGGTGTGACGCTTTCGCATGGATTAGCGGGAAGGTTGTTCGGCGAATCGCCTCGAGCTGACACCGTGGGCCACGCACCCCGCGAGGTGAGCAACGACGCTAGACGATGCCCTCGGCCTTGGTCTCGCGGCTCATGAAGGCGCGCAGCATGTCGGCTGGCGGCATCCCGCGATGCACCACGTTGACCACCTGCTCGGTGATGGGCACGTCGACCCCGTGGTGGCGCGCGAGGTCGAGAATCGCCTGACAGCTCTTCACGCCCTCGCAGGTCTGCTTGGTGGACGCGATGGTCTCGTCGACCGAGAGCCCGCGGCCCAGGTTCTCGCCGAAGGTGCGGTTGCGTGACAGCGGCGACGAGCAGGTGGCAATCAGGTCGCCGATGCCAGCAAGCCCGAGAAAGGTCTCAGATTCTGCGCCTAGCGCGACCCCGAGTCGGGTCATTTCGACGAGGCCGCGCGTGATGAGTGACGCCTGCGCGTTTTCTCCGAAGCCCATGCCCACCGCCATGCCGTTGGCGAGCGCGATGACGTTCTTCACCGCGCCCCCGATCTCGACCCCAATCACATCGGTGGTCCAGTAGGGGCGGAAGTAGGCGTTCGAGCATGAGTCCTGCAGCCGAACCGCCGCCTCCTCGTCGGCGCAGGCCACGGTGGTGGCGGCCGGCTGTCGCTGTGCGATCTCGCGCGCGAGATTCGGGCCTGACACCACCGCGATCCGCTCGGAGCCCACCCCTGCCACCTCACAGATCACCTCGCTCATGCGCAGCGTGGTGCCCACTTCGATGCCCTTGATGAGCGACACGAGGGTCGAGCCCGGAGGCAGCAGCGGGCGCCATGTCGAGAGGTTCTCGCGCAGCGTCTGCGACGGGATGGCCAGCACCACGATTGCGGCGCCGTCGAGCGCCTGCGCCACGTCGGAGGTAGCGCGCAGCGATGCCGGCAGGGCGATGCCCGGGTGGTAGGCGGGGTTGACGTGGTCACGGCCGATCGACTCGGCTAGGTGCGGCTCACGGGCCCACAGCGTGACGTCGGAGCCCGCGTCGGCCAGCACCATGCTGAACGCCGTGCCCCACGAACCACTGCCCATCACGGCCACGCGCGTCATGTGGTCATCCTGCCCTGCCCTGACCCGGCAGGTGGCAAAAGCGGCCACGCGAAGCGCGGTGTCGGGGCGACCTCGCCCCGGATCTGCTCAAGCAGCCCGGTGATCGCCGACATCAACCGCTCGGTCGCATCGACGAGCTCAGCGTCCGATGCTGGGTGGCCCCGCAGGTCGTCAAGGTCAAGGGGTGGGCCCGCCCACACGCGCATGGTCTTGCGCGGGAAGAGTCGGAGCTCCTTCACGTAGGGGCGCATCACCTGGTGGGCACCCCACTGCGCCACCGGCACCAGCGGTGCACCGCTCTCGAGCGCAATGCGCACCGCCCCCGACTTACCCGTCATCGGCCACAGGCCGGGCGATCGCGTGAGGGTGCCCTCGGGGTACACCAGCACGCACTCCCCCGCACGCGCGGCCGCAACGGCAGAGGTGAGTGCTTCTGCTGCTTCGGCAGTGCCACGGTGCACCGGGATTTGGCCTGCTCCTCGCACGATTCGCCCCACGACCGGCACCCTGAACATCACGTCCTTGGCCAGGAATCGTGGCAGCCGACCGTTGTCGACCAGGAAGTGCGAGACCACGAGGGGGTCGAACCAGGAGAGGTGATTGACCGCCACCACGATGCCGTGATCGAGGGAACCGCCGACGCGCAGCTGCTCGGCACCGCGCCAGTCGCGACGGGTGAGCGACATCAGCAGTGGGCGCAGCGCCACCACCACCAGCCGGTACGAGGCCGACATAGTCACCCTGCTGCTGTGCCTTACCCGG
Organism: Actinomycetota bacterium; assembly: GCA_009699025.1. Next base: position 4,757 of record WLOZ01000044.1, on the reverse strand, counting down.
CCCATCAGGTCTCCCGCCCTTCTCCCCGACCGCCCATGGTTGCACGCGACGACGCCCGACTCGATGCACTCGCTAGGACGTGTGAGTGCAAGGATCAACCCATGGGAGCCCCCGGAGTGCCGAATTGGGCCGTGATCATTCCGCTCAAGCCGCTTGACCGCAGCAAGACGCGACTAGAGGTGGAAGACGACAGGCGCGCGCATCTGGCCTTGGCGTTCGCGCGCGACGTGGTTGCCGCGGCCCTCGCGTGCCCCATCGTGTCGGAGGTCGTGGTCGTTACCGACGACCCGCGTGCCACCGCGGTGCTGCGCGCCCAGGGGGCACGGGTGATCTCTGATGTCCGCGGCGGGCTCAACGTCGCCTTCGAGCACGGCGCCACCACAGCACGTGCCCGCAACGCCGAGGTCGGGGTGGCTGCCCTCGCCGGCGACCTTCCTGCACTGCGCGCCGACGAACTCGAGCGCGCCCTGCGGGCGGCCTGGCCCCGCAGACGCTGCTACGTGCCCGACGCCGACGGTGTCGGCACGGTGCTGCTCACGGCCCGTCCCGGAGTGGGGCTCGGCGCCGCCTTCGGTATCGCGTCGTCCGACGAGCACCTCGCGTCAGGCGCCTATCCGCTCGATCTCGACGACTGCCCGGGTCTGCGGCGCGACGTCGACATCGCCGCTCACCTCGCGGCCGTGATCGAAATCGGGGTTGGCCCTGCCACCGCCGACGTTCTCGAAACGGTGAGCCCGGCCTGAGCGCACCCGGACACAACTGTGGCCCGACCCCTCAGGGGCCGGGCCACAGAAGGGTGCGGAGACTACTTCTTCTTCGCGGGAGCAGCCTTCTTGGCGACAGACTTAGTGCTGGCGACGATCTTCTTGAAGTCGGCTCCGGGACGGAACTTGGGCAGTGACGTCGCGGCAATCTTGACCTCTTCGCCAGTACGCGGGTTACGACCGATGCGCGCAGCGCGGTCGGTCTTCTCGAACACGCCGAAGCCGGTGAGCGCGACCTTCTCGCCCTGGGCAACGGCCGTCGAAATCTCGTTGATTACGGCGTCGACGATCTCGCCGGCTTCCTTCTTACTGGTGCTCAGGCGCGCGGCAAGTCGGTCGATCAGCTCAGCCTTGTTCACACTCACGAATGTCCTCCGAAACGATGGGAAACCGAGCCGGTTCTCGGTCTGCGACCAACCTACCTGATGGAGACCTCAGTACGGTGCACCGACGCTGTGTGTTGCGCCACAAGGGTTTTGCGCGCAGGGCCGAGAACTTAGCCCTGCACCCCGACGCGCGGCAGATAGGTCGGCCTCGTCGCCTCAAAGGCGGTGATGGCATCGACGTGTCGCAGGGTCAGCCCGATGTCGTCGAGGCCCTCGAGCAAGCGACCGCGCACGTGCGCGTCGACCTCGAACTCGGAGGACAGATCGCCGGCCACGACGGTCTGCGCCACGAGGTCAACGGTCACCGGCAGGGTTGGGTCGGCCTCGACCGCGTTCCAGAGCTGCTCGACGAATGTCTCGGGCACGACCGCCGTGAGCAGGCCCACCTTGCCTGAGTTGCCACGGAAGATGTCGGCGAACCGGCTCGAGAGCACCACCTTGAACCCGTAGTCCTGGAGCGCCCAACAGGCGTGCTCGCGCGACGATCCGGTGCCGAAGTCGTGACCCGCCACCAAGATGGTGGCTCCCTGGAACTGGGGCTGGTTCATCTCGAAGTCGGGGTTCTTGCGCCACGCCGAGAACAGGGCGTTTTCGAACCCGTGGCGGCTGATGCGCTTGAGGTTCTCCGCGGGGATGATCTGGTCGGTGTCGACGTTGCTGTGACGCAGCGGAAGCACCGTGCCGGTGTGAACAGTGAACGATTCCATGGGAGCTCCTGGTTAGAGGGCGGCGAGGTCGGAGGGGGCGGCGAGGTGGCCGGTGACCGCGGTGGCGGCGGCCACCTGAGGCGATACGAGGTGCGTGCGACCGCCGGGGCCTTGGCGACCCTCGAAGTTGCGGTTGGAGGTCGACGCGCTGCGCTCGCCGGGGGTGAGCTTGTCGGGGTTCATGGCCAGACACATCGAGCAGCCGGCGTGCCTCCACTCGGCTCCAGCGGCGATAAACACCTCATCGAGACCCTCGGCCTCGGCCTCGAGTCGAACCCGCGCTGAGCCCGGAACAATCAGCATGCGCACTGTGCTAGCAACCGTGCGTCCGCGCAGGACGTCGGCCACGACCCGGAGGTCTTCAATGCGGCCGTTGGTGCACGACCCCACGAAAACGGTGTCAACAGTGACGTCGCGCATGGGCATTCCGGCGGTGAGCCCCATGTAGGCGATGGCCTTCTCAGCCGCCGCTCGCGCACGGGGATCGTCAATCTCTGCGGGAACGGGCACGGAGCCGCCCAGAGGAACTCCCTGACCCGGGTTGGTTCCCCAGGTCACGAAGGGAGTGAGTACCGACGCATCGATCGACACCTCGGCGTCGAACACGGCATCGTCGTCGGTAACCAGGGTGCGCCAGTGCTTGACGGCCTCGTACCAGAGCTCGTCCTTGGGCGCGTAGGTGCGGCCCTCGAGGTAGTCGAAGGTCACGTCGTCGGGGCCGATCATGCCCGCGCGGGCACCCGCCTCGATCGACATGTTGCAGATGGTCATGCGACCTTCCATCGACAGATCTCGGATGGCCTGCCCGCGATACTCGATGACGTAGCCCTGGCCACCGCCGGTACCGATCTTGGTGGTGATGGCGAGGATGAGATCCTTGGCGGTGACTCCCTCGGGAAGGTGTCCTTCGACGTTGACCGCGAGGGTTTTGAAGGGCTTGAGCGGCAGGGTCTGGGTGGCCATCACGTGCTCGACCTCGCTGGTGCCGATTCCGAACGCAAGTGCGCCGAAGGCTCCGTGGGTCGAGGTGTGCGAGTCGCCGCACACCACGGTCATGCCGGGCTGCGTGAGTCCGAGCTGCGGGCCCACCACGTGCACGATGCCCTGCTCAATGTCGCCGAGGGGGTGCAGGGTGATGCCGAACTCGGCGGTGTTGGCCGTGAGGGCCTCGATCTGGGCCCTCGACACCGGGTCGGCGATCGGCTTGTCGATGTCGACGGTGGGGATGTTGTGGTCTTCGGTGGCGACGGTGAGGTCGGGTCGGCGCACTGTGCGGCCGTTGTCGCGGAGGCCGCCAAAGGCCTGCGGGCTGGTGACCTCATGCACAAGGTGCAGGTCGATGTAGAGGAGATCGGGCGCACCCTCTTCGCGTACGACGACGTGCTGGTTCCAGACCTTCTCAGACAGCGTGAGACCCATGACCCCTCCGGTGGCTCGTCAGACTTGACGTCTCGGATAGTGAGACATCAGTATCACTTCATGGACAAGAGTAGCGGAGTCGGGGTGCTCGACAAAGCCGCCCTAGTGCTCTCTGCGCTCGAAGGCGCGCCACTCTCGCTCGCCGGGCTAGTCGACGCCACCGGACTTCCGCGCCCCACCGCACACCGCCTCGCCTGCGCACTCGAACACCACCGACTGGTGGCCCGCGACGTGTCCGGACGCTTCACCCTGGGTCCCCGGCTCGGCGAGCTCGCGGCGGCAGCGGGCGAAGACCGGCTGCTGTCGTCTGCCTCCACCGTGCTGGTCACCCTGCGCGACGCCACGGGCGAGAGCGCGCAGCTCTACCGCCGCCAGGGTCAGCAGCGCATCTGCGTCGCCGCCGCCGAGCGCATGACCGGGCTGCGCGACAGCGTGCCCGTGGGTAGCGCCCTCACCATGCATGCTGGCTCCGCCGCTCAGGTGCTGCTTGCGTGGGAAGACGCCGACCGACTTCATCGCGGGCTTCGCGGCGCCGCCTTCACGGCCGTCACGCTGGCAGCGGTGCGTCGGCGAGGCTGGGCACAGAGCCTAGGAGAGCGCGAGCCGGGGGTGGCCAGCGTGTCGGCGCCCGTGCGCGCGCCGGGTGGGCGGGTGATCGCGGCGGTGTCGGTGTCAGGCCCGGTCGAACGGGTGTCACGGGCCGCTGGGCCGCGCTATGCCGAGGCCGTGGTTGCCGCGGCCGCGTCGCTTGGCGCTGCCATCGCCGCAGGCGACTGACCATCGCCCACATCATCGGCACGTGCCCGTGCTGCTCGACTGTCGGCAATGACAACGCCCACCAACTCCGGCAGAAGGTCGACACTGCGTCGCAGCAGCCAAGGAATCCCGTGCGCGACGAGCCATACCGCCACCAGAATGGGGCCGGGGCATTGCTCCGGAATAGGCGGAATAGGAGCCACGGCACACAAGCCATGCTGCGCGAGTCGTGCGGCCGCGATGGAAGCGAGCGCGCGGTGACCCCGGGCTGACGGGTGCATTCGGTCGATGTGCCACGTGCTCCGCTGGTGAGCCATGTCGAAGTGTTGCGGGTCGAGCACCACCACACCCGGCAGCCCGGCGAGATCAGTCAGCAGCGCGGAGTTCACCGCTGCCGCGCGAACCGCCAGCACTCGACCCACGGCCACACCGCCGCGAGGCAACACCTTCGAAGGATCGTGGAGGAGAACCACCAGAACAACGCTGCCCGCAGCCGTGAGCTCGAGGCACACGTCACGGGCTTCCCGTGCCACGCGCACAGGGTTGAAGTCGGAGCGAAGAACATCGTTGCCACCGATGAGCAGAGTCACAAGATCGGGCTTGAACGCCACAGCGTCTGCCAACTGCTCGGCCACGACGTCGCGCATGCGTGCCCCGGTGCGCGCCAGGCACAGGTAGTCGCTGGCGCCCAGCGCCACCGCCAGATGTGCGGCCCAGCCCGGGGT
>WLOZ01000439.1 GCA_009699025.1 Actinomycetota bacterium | reverse complement strand
GCGAGGCGTTCCACGGCACGGATCTGGGAGTGCAGGGTGTTCATGCGCTCAGAGTGTCGCAGGTCGAGTGGGTGCTGCAGGAGTCATCCACAGGCCTCGTCTCCCCTCGGGCATCTTTGGTCAATCGGTGACCGTCTGGGGTTTCTTTGGTCAATCGGTGACCGGGTGGCTGAGGGGAAGCACCGCCGGTTTCGCTGGGGGTGGCGCGACTGGGGGCATCGTTGGTCAATCGGTGACCATCTGGGGATTCTTTGGTCAATCGGTGACCGGAAGGCTGACCGGAAGGCTGAGGGGAAAGCAGATGTGCAGGCGTATGTGGGGTGACCTAGGAGCTCGGAATACACAGGATTAGACGTGAAAACCCGTGACACAGGGCCCTGCCTCCGTTACAGTGCTGCCATATTCGTTCGGCTCCGAACGATAATGCTTAGGGACAATCCGCTCTGGAGGTCGGCAGATGGAAAGCACTCAGACAGGCGACGCAGGTGTGCGACTCGGTGGGGAGAAGGGGCCGAAGCTCACTCTGGTCGACGCCGTTGCGCAGTCGGTTGGCTTTATGGGGCCGGTCTTTTCCATGGCCTTCCTCGTGCCACTTGTGGTGGGAATCATCAGCGTCACCGGAAACGGCGCCGGCATCGCCGCGCCTCTCTCGGTGCTGATCGCGGCGATCGGCGTGCTGGCCATCGCCTGGATCGTCGCGCAGTACGCCAAGAGGATTCACGCCGCCGGCGCCCTGTACGACTACGTCAGTGACGGCTTGGGCTCCAAAATCGGCGCGGCAGCCGGCTTCCTGTACTACGTGGGCCTGCTCTTCCTCGGGGCAGGCATTCTCGTACTGATCGCCGGCACGATCCACGACACGCTTGCAGCCGAGTTTGGCTTCGAGGCGTTGTCCACGCAGGTGTGGGCCATTCTGCTGCTTGCTCTGGTCGTTGCGACGATGTTCTTCGGTGTGGCGCTGTCGACTCGCACCCAGCTGGTCCTCGCGCTCTTGGGAATCGCGACCGTACTTCTGTTCGCACTGCATGTCATCGTGCAGGTGGGCGCCGACAACAAGGTGGGGGAAGCGTTCAGCCCGTCGTCCGCACCCAATGGGTGGGCCGGCATCGCTTTCGGAATCGTGTACGGCGTGCTTCTGTTCACCGGATTCGAAACGTCGGCGAACCTTGGTGAGGAGACATCGAACCCTAAGCGTGACATCCCCCGTGCGGTCATCGGGTCGGTTGTCATCGTCGGTCTCTTCTACCTTCTCGTGACCTATGCCCAGATTGCCGGCTACGGATTCAGCCTTGACGCGATTGGCACCAATGCGGGAGCTCCACTCTTCGGCCTTGCCGCACCGTCTGATGCAGGCGGCTACGGAAGCGTGCTCATCGGCCGCTGGCTTGAGCTCGTGGTGGTGCTCGACATGATCGCCGTGCTTCTCGGTATCTCGGTCGCCGCCTCGCGCGGAATCTTCGCGATGGCTCGCGACCACCGCTTCCCCTCCACCTTCTCCCAGGTCTCGCGACGAGGGACCCCGTTCAATGCAGGTATCGCTGTTGTGGTGTTCTACCTCGTTTTTGCCGTTCTGACCTTCACTCAGGAGTCGCTACTTGCCATCCTCGGGCCCGACGGAGAACCTGCCTTCCCGCACTACTTCTCAATGTTTAGCTGGGCCTCCGCGTTCGGGGGACTGGCCTTGGCGGTCATCTATTTCCTGCTGTGTCTGGGCGGGATCAGGGGTTTGAGGGACGCCAACCCGGCGCTCAAGTGGGTGGCCGTCATCGTGGGACTACTCGTGACCGCGGCGGCGATTTTCGGAGGCGTGTACCAGGTGCAGGCCCCCACCTTGTACTCCGTCTACGCGATCGTAGTTGTCCTCGTGATCGGGCTGATCCTGGCCTTTGTGATTCCGGGGAAGCCCGCTGACCTCACCACCTTCGACGAGCTGACATCCTCGGAGCAGGGGCCACAGAAACTGTGACATCACACGACGCAGGCGGATCGGACTCACGTCCGATCCGCCTGCTCATGGTTCTGACCGAAAACGACACCATCGTCGACTCGCGCGATCTCGGCGGCATGGTGCAGATGGCCGTCGAAGCTGAGGCCGCCGGCATCGGCGACGTGATGCTCAGCGAGCATGTACTGCTCGGCCCTGACTCTGCGGCTGCGGGCACGATGACCAACCCTCGCGACTATGCGGCTCCCGGAAACCAGTCACCTGCAACGGCGTGGCCCAACTCGATTGTGCTGTTGTCAGCGATTGCGCAGGCCACCTCGCAACTGCGACTGGTCGCCGGCGCGATCATCGCCCCGCTTCGACACCCGCTGCTGCTCGCCAAGGAGTTGGGCACTCTCGACCTGCTGTCGCAGGGCCGCCTCGTGGTGCTACCCACCGTGAGTTGGTCGCGCGATGAGTACGCGGCGCTCGGCGTTGCGTTCAACGAGCGCGGCAAGATTCTCGACGAGCAACTCGAAATTCTCGCGAAGTCGTGGGGTCCCTACCCCTTCAGTCACCACGGCACCTACTTCGACTTCGGCGACGTGTGGCTCGAGCCCGGTGCATTCCGACCCACAGGCCCATCGCTGTGGTTTGGCGGGCAGGGAATGAACCCGGCTCAAGTGCGGCGCATGGCTCGCTACGGCAGCGGTCTCAATCCCTTCGGACCACTCACGAACGACGACCTCGCAGCGCTCGCGTCCGGATTGCGTGAGGTGGGCCGCGACCTGTCGGAGATCGAAATGGTGGGCGGAATCCGCGGCACCTTCCACGGCCCCGACGACATCGCCGACATCGAGGTGGCACTGGCCGATCTGCCGCGGCAGCTCGAGCAGGGATTCACCACCATCTGCTTCAAGCCTGCGATGTTCGTGCGCTCAGCCGATGAAGTCGGAGATTTCTGTCGCCACCTGGTGACTCGGGTGAACGAGATTGCTGGCTGACTAGTCGCCGAACGCCAACATTCCGACGTCGACGACCAGCCCTCCTCCATCGGCAACGATGGTGGCGCCGGTGATGAACGACGCATCGGACGACGCAAGGAACG
>WLOZ01000438.1 GCA_009699025.1 Actinomycetota bacterium | reverse complement strand
TTGCCGCCCACGTCGCCCACCAGGTCGCCGGCATCGTTGAGCCACATGAACTCGGACTCCCCTCTGTTCCAGTCGCCCTCGAGCTCGCGCCACAGTCGGGCGCGCACGAGGGTGAAGCACGGGTGCGGCTGCGGGTCTCCGAGATTCTCGAGCCGCTGCACCGCGAGGATGTCGCCGTAGCCGGTGAGGAGCTCTTCCACCGGGAGTAGCGGCCACGCGTCGCTGTCGAGGAACAGCAGCCAGTCGTCGGGGTCAGCCTCCTCGAGTGCGAGCTGTCCCAGCAGGTTCAGGGCTGTGGCGTGCTTGCCGTCGTCCCACTCGACCACCGTCTCCGACGGCAGAAAAACCTCGTCGGAGATCTCGAAACGCGCGAAGAGCCGCCGGTCTGTGGGGCGGAGGGTGAGGTCGAGGAAGTGGCGCTGAACCCGGACCCAGTAGTCCTCCTTGAAGTGCACACTCAGTACGAAAATCCGGGGGCCACTCACGCCGGTCAGGCTACCAGCGAGCGTGGTGACGTAAGCCTCTCTGCTTCAGAGGAAGGCGAGCGACCACTGGCGTCGGTCCGGAGTCTGGCGTGCATCAGGCATGCGCGACACTGACGTCATGGTTGAACGCACGTACTCCGTCCGCACCTTTGGCTGCCAGATGAACGTGCACGACTCAGAGCGGCTCGCCGGACTGCTCGAGGCGGCCGGTTACTCCGAGGCAGTCGACCCTGCTGAGGCTGACGTCGTGGTGCTCAACACGTGCGCGGTGCGCGAGAACGCCGATAATCGCCTCTACGGCACTCTCGGTCACCTCAAGTCGTGGAAGGATGCCAAGCCCGGGGCGCAGATCGCCGTCGGCGGCTGTCTGGCGCAGAAGGATCGAGGCGACATTCTGGCGAAGGCGCCCTGGGTTGATGCCGTGTTCGGCACCCACAACATCGGATCGCTGCCGATCCTGCTCGAGCGAGCACGAGTCGCCGACGAGGCTCAGGTCGAAATCCTCGAGGCGCTCGACGTGTTCCCCTCGACCCTGCCGAGCCGGCGCGATTCGGCCTACTCGGCGTGGGTATCGATCAGCGTGGGCTGTAACAACACCTGCACGTTCTGCATCGTGCCGAGCCTGCGCGGCCGGGAGAAGGACCGCCGCCCCGGCGACATCCTCGCCGAGGTCGAGGCACTGGTTGCCGAGGGCGTCATCGAGGTCACCCTGCTCGGGCAGAACGTGAATGCCTACGGGGTCGAGTTCGGTGACCGCCGGGCGTTCGCCGACCTACTGCGCGCCTGCGGCCGCGTGGAAGGCCTCGAGCGCATTCGCTTCACGTCGCCGCACCCGCGTGACTTCACCACCGACGTGATCGACGCCATGGCGCAGACCCCCACGGTGATGCCGCAGTTGCACATGCCCCTGCAGTCGGGCAGTGACTCGGTGCTGCAGGCGATGCGTCGCTCGTACCGAGCCGAGCGCTACCTCGGCATCATCGACGAGGTACGGGCGTCGATTCCGCAGGCCGCCATCACCACCGACATCATTGTCGGCTTCCCGGGCGAGACCGAAGCCGACTTCGTGGCCACCCTCGACGTCGTGCGCCGCGCGCGCTTCACGTCGGCATTCACCTTCCAGTACTCACCCCGGCCCGGAACTCCGGCCGCCACCTTCGCCGATCAGGTGCCGCCCGAGGTGGTGCGCGAGCGCTACGACCGCCTCGCGGCCCTGCAGGAGGAGATCTCATGGGAGGTCAACCGCGAGCTCGTGGGGGCCGAGGTCGAGGTGATGCTCGCCGAGGGCGAGGGCCGCAAAGACGCGGCCACCGACCGGCTGTCGGGTCGGGCCCGTGACCACAGGCTCGTGCACGTGGCGCGTCCGCAGCAGGCGGTGCGCCCCGGCGATATGGTCACGTCGGTCGTGACCCATGCCGCCCCCCACCATCTGGTGGCCGACACGCTCGTGGGCGTGCGTGCCACGCGAGGCGGCGACGCGTGGGCGGCGCGTCAGGCCGGTCCCTCCGTGCCGGCCGTTTCTTCGGGGGTGTCTCTCGGCATGCCCGGCATCGGCGTAAGCCCATGACACGCGTTGCCTTTGTTCCGGCCGCGCCACTTCTGGTGCCCGAGGTGGGTGTCGGTCACTCCGATGACCTCGACGGGTGGCGGGCTGAGTCGACGCGTGCGGTGTCCGACGCGCTTGTCGGTGTTAGCCGTGTCGTGATCGTGGCCGCCGGCAAGGAGTCACGGCTGGTGACGGGTCCCGTGGCGGCGAGCTTCCAGGGATTCGGAGTCGACCTCGAGGTGGGGCAGCCTGGTGGCCGCGCGGTGGGCTGGCATGCGGGCATCGGGCTCTGGCTGCTGGGCGAGGCGGGCTGGTCAGGGCTGGTCTCGGTCGTCGAGGTGGAGGCAGGCTCCGTGGCCGACGCTGCCGCTGCGCTGGGTGGCGTGCTGGGTGAGTCGTCGGGCGGGTTGGCGCTCGTGGTCGTTGCCGATGGTTCGGCTGGCAGGGGCCCGAAGGCCCCGGGCTACATCATTGAAGGCTCCGAGGCGTTCGACGACGAGGTGGTGTCAGCGCTCGCTGCGGCCAACTGCGCGCGACTCGCCTCACTCGACCTCCACGAGGGCTCGCGGGTGATGTCGTCGGGAGCCCCCGTGTGGGCTGCGGTCGGCGCAGGCCTCGGCTCCGAGTCGTTCGATGCCGAGGTGCGACGCGCCGACTCGCCATTCGGAGTGTTCTACGCGGTTGCGGTGTGGCTGCCTCAGGCTTGAGGCGTGTTAGTGCCGCCCTTGAAGGCGTCGACGACGCTCGCGGTGGCCGACTGCACGCGCTCGCTGAGGTCAACCGTCTTGCCGCCTGACCTATCGTCGACGAAGGCTGCGGCCTTGGCCACGGCGTCGGTGACCCTATCACCGTGGGTGTCGGCGAGTGTGGTCACTTTCACCACGGCCGTGTCGGCGAGTTCAGCGAACTTGTCGACGGCCGACTGTGCCTTCTGTCCGAGATCGTCGGGAGTCACGCCGGTGACGTCACTGAGTTTGGCGGCAGCCTCGGCGGCCAGTGCCTTG
>WLOZ01000437.1 GCA_009699025.1 Actinomycetota bacterium | reverse complement strand
CACTCGCGGAGGGCGCCCGTGAGGGCGGCCTCGCGTTCTGACGGTCCAGGCTTGAGAGACAGAGAAGACGAGGTATAGCTCATGGCAGCAGCCCAGCGCGGTGGCGCTCCCGGCGGAGGCACCGGCGGTTCCGGTGGAGAGCGCCGTGGACGTCGCGACGACAGGCAGGCGCCTGCAGAAAAGTCGGCGTTCGTCGAGCGAGTGGTCACGATCAACCGAGTGTCGAAGGTCGTCAAGGGTGGACGTCGCTTCAGCTTCACCGCGCTCGTCGTGGTGGGCGATGGTGATGGTTCGGTTGGCGTCGGCTACGGCAAGGCCAAGGAGGTGCCTGCGGCCATCGCCAAGGGCGTCGAGGAGGCCAAGAAGAACTTCTTCAAGGTGCCTCGTATTCAGGGCACCATCCCTCACCCCGTCACGGGTGAGGCGGCGGCCGGTGTGGTGCTCCTTCGTCCGGCGTCGCCCGGTACCGGAGTGATCGCCGGCGGGCCGGTGCGTGCGGTGCTTGAGTGCGCCGGCATTCACGACGTGCTGTCAAAGTCACTCGGCTCTGACAACGCCATCAATGTGGTGCACGCCACGGTGGCCGCGCTGAAGATGCTCGAGCGCCCCGAGGAGGTCGCGGCTCGTCGCGGTCTGCCCCTCGAGGATGTCGCACCGGCGGCGCTGCTGCGTGCCCGCGCGGCAGGAGTTGGCGCATGAGCAAGTTGCGAATCACCCAGCGCAAGTCCGAGATCGGCGGAAGCCACCAGCAGCGTAACTCGTTGCGCTCGCTAGGGCTCAAGCGGATCGGAGACGTCGTGGTGAAGGACGACCGCCCCGAATTCCGGGGCATGGTCGCCAAGGTCATCCACCTGGTCACCGTCGAGGAGGTCGACTGACATGACGCTCAAGGTCCATCACCTACGCCCGGCTCCGGGCGCCAAGACTGCCAAGACCCGCAAGGGTCGTGGTGAGGCGTCGAAGGGAAAGACGTCCGGTCGCGGTACCAAGGGCACCAAGGCCCGCTATCAGGTGCCGTCGGGCTTCGAGGGCGGGCAGATGCCGATGCACATGCGGCTGCCCAAGCTCAAGGGTTTCACCAACCGCAACCGCGTGGAGTTTCAGGTCGTCAACGTGGCCGCCATCGAGCGACTGTTCCCCGACGGCGGCACAATCTCCATTGCCGACCTCGTCGACAAGGGTGCCGTGCGCTCAGGCGAGCTCGTGAAGGTGCTCGGGCAGGGCGACCTCTCGGTGGTCGTGCACGTGACCGCCGACGCGTTCTCTGACTCGGCGCGCACCAAGATCACCGCCGTCGGCGGAACTGCCACCGAGGTCTGACCGATCGGTCATCGGTCGGGTCTGACTAGACTCGATCGAGGCCAGTCGTTCAGGCCTCACTCGATGTAGTCGAACGGCGCACGAGTTACCAATGACGAGAGGAGGGGTGCGTGCAACTCAGCGCATTCGCGTCAGCGTTCAGAACCCCGGACCTGCGCGTCAAGATCCTGTTCACCCTCGGGGTGCTGGCTGTCTTCCGTCTGGGATCCACCGTGCCCACTCCCGGTGTCGATTACGGTGCGGTCCAGCGATGCGTCAGCACCGCAGCTGAGAATCCCCTGCTCGGGCTCATCAACCTGTTCAGTGGTGGGGCTCTTCTGCAGCTGTCGGTCTTCGCGCTCGGCATCATGCCGTACATCACGGCGAGCATCATCATTCAGCTGCTCACGGTGGTCATCCCGCGCCTTGAGGCCCTCAAGCAGGAGGGTCAGTCAGGTCAGTCGACCATCACGCAGTACACCCGCTACCTGACCATCGGGCTGGCCATCCTGCAGTCGACAGCGATCATCTCGCTGGCCCGTTCGCCGGGTCGACTCATTCCCGGCTGCAACGAACAACTCATCCCCGACCAGGCGGTAGGCCTCATCATCGCGATGGTGATCACCCTCACCGCTGGCACCGCCGTGGTGATGTGGCTGGGCGAAATGATCACCGACCGCGGCGTGGGCAATGGCATGTCGCTCCTGATCTTCACCTCTATCATCGCCACCTTCCCCGGGCAACTGGTCAATGTCTGGAGCGACAAGGGCATCTTCGTCTTCGGCCTCGTGCTGCTCGTCGGGTTCTTCGTGATTATGGGAGTGGTCTTCGTCGAGCAGGCGCAGCGTCGCATTCCGGTGCAGTACGCCAAGCGCATGGTGGGCCGTCGCATGTATGGCGGGTCGTCGACCTACATTCCGCTCAAGGTCAACATGGCCGGTGTTATCCCGGTGATTTTCGCGTCGTCGCTGCTGTACATTCCTCAGTTGGTCGTGTCGCTGTCGGGCAGCACGGCCGAGTGGGCTCAGTGGCTGCTGCGCAACTTCCAAAACGGTACCGAGTGGCCCTACCTCCTCACGTACTTCCTCCTGATCCTCTTCTTCACCTACTTCTATGTGGCGATCACGTTCAACCCCACTGAGGTCGCCGACAATATGAAGAAGTTCGGCGGTTTCATCCCTGGCATTCGTGCGGGACGACCCACGGCCGAGTACCTCGATTACGTACTCACCAGGCTCACCCTGCCCGGAGCCCTGTACCTCGCGGTCATCGCGATCATCCCGTCGGTCGCGTTCGTCATGCTGGGGGTGGGCAACGGGTTCCTCTTTGGTGGCACCAGCCTGCTGATCATGGTCGGCGTCGGCCTCGACACGGTGAAGCAGATCGAATCGCAGTTACAGCAGCGCAACTACGAAGGTTTCCTGCGCTAGAGGTTCGGGCCCCAGGCCCCCAACGGAGGAGGTGTGAGCTGATGCGGATGGTTCTGATGGGTCCCCCGGGAGCAGGTAAGGGTACGCAGGCAGCCCTCGTGGCCGAGCGGCTCGGGGTGCCCCACATCTCGACGGGTGAGATCTTCCGTGCCAACGTCAGTGACCGCACCCCGCTAGGCATCGAGGCCCAGCAATTCATGGACGCCGGAGAGTTCGTCCCTGATTCGGTGACCAACGCGATGGTGCGAGACCGTCTAGAGTCTGACGACGCGTCCGGAGGTTTCCTCCTCGACGGCTACCCGCGCACGGTTG
>WLOZ01000436.1 GCA_009699025.1 Actinomycetota bacterium | reverse complement strand
CGGCACTTCATCGGAAGCTTGTGCGCAGCACGCTTGAGTGCCTCCTGCGCGGTCTTCTCATTGGGGTAGCTGAGCTCGAACATCACGCGTCCGGGCTTGACATTGGCCACCCACCATTCAGGGGAGCCCTTGCCCGACCCCATGCGGGTCTCGGCAGGCTTCTTAGTCAGCGGGCGGTCGGGGTAGATCGTGATCCACACCTTGCCGCCACGCCGAATGTGCCGGGTGATCGCAATACGAGCAGATTCGATCTGCCGGTTGGTCACGTAGGCCGGCTCGAGCGCCTGAAGCCCCCACTCACCGAAGGTTACGCGGGTACCACCAGTAGCGGCCCCCGATCGACCCGGGTGGTGCTGCTTGCGGTGCTTGACCCTGCGAGGAATCAGCATGACTCAAACCTCCGTTCCGGACTCAACGGGCACAGTCTCAACCGCGGGGGTCTCAACCACAACGGACTCAACCACGGGAACCACGGGAACCTCGGCCGGAGCCTCCACCGCGCCCGACTCCTCGTCGCGGCGGCGAGCGACCGGACGTCCGGCCGGCCGATCACGACGCTGACCGGCAGGGCCTCCACTGAGGCGCGCAGCAGCAGCAGCGGCCTCACGCTCGGCACGGGTGCCGAGGGCATCGCCCTTGTAGATCCACACCTTCACGCCGATGCGACCGAATGTGGTCTTCGCCTCGAAGAAGCCGTAGTCGATATCGGCCCTCAGGGTGTGCAGCGGCACGCGCCCCTCGCGGTAGAACTCGGTGCGGCTCATCTCAGCGCCACCGAGACGACCTGACACCTGCACCCGGATGCCCTTGGCCCCAGACTTCAGTGTGCCCTGCATCGACTTGCGCATGGCCCGGCGGAACGAGACGCGGCTGCTGAGCTGCTCGGCAACACCCTGCGCGACGAGCTGGGCGTTCATCTCCGGGTTCTTGACCTCGAGGATGTTGAGCTGCACCTGCTTGCCGGTGAGCTCCTCGAGCGTGCCGCGAAGCTTCTCTGCCTCCTGGCCACGGCGCCCGATGACGATACCGGGACGCGCCGTGTGGATGTCGATGCGAACGCGGTCACGGGTGCGCTCGATCTCGACCTTGGCGATTCCGGCGCGCTCCATACCGTCGGTGAGAAGTCGGCGGATCTTGACATCCTCCTCGACATAGTCGCGGTAGCGCTGACCCTTCTTGGTCGAGTCAGCGAACCAGCGTGAGCTGTAGTCGGTGGTGATGCCCAGCCGGAAGCCGTGCGGATTGATCTTCTGGCCCATGTCAGTCCTCATCTCCTGCGTCGGTGCTGGGTGCCTTCGACGCGGCCGCCTTGCTGGCGGTGGCCTTCGTGGCGGTGGCCTTGCTGGCGGTGGTCTTGCTGGCGGCGGCCTTCTTCGGTGCCGGCTTGGGAGCGACCGGCTTACGCGACTCGACCACCACGGTGATGTGGCAGGTGCGCTTGCGGATGCGGGCTGCGCGGCCCTGGGCGCGCGGCCGGAACCGCTTCATCGTGGGGCCCTCGTCAACATAGGCCTCGGAGATGACCAAGGTGGCAGGGTCAAGGTTGTGGTTGTTCGCAGCGTTCGCGATGGCGCTGTTAAGCACCTTGCCGACAGGCTCGCTGGCAGCCTGGGGCGCGAACACCAGAACCGCCTGGGCCTCCGACGCGGACATCCCTCGAATGAGGTCTACCACGCGACGGGCCTTCATCGGCGTGACGCGCACGAAACGCGCCTGAGCCCTGGCCTCCATCGAACTCTCCGTTCAGTCGTTGATGTCGTGCGGGGCCGGGCGCCTGCGGCGGCGCCCCGTCACCCGTGGTGCAGGGGGGTTGCGGGTATGCGGGTTGCGCCTAGCGGCGCTTGGCCTTGCGGTCGTCCTTGACGTGGCCCTTGAAGGTACGCGTGGGGGCGAACTCGCCGAGCTTGTGACCCACCATGTTCTCGGACACGAAGACGGGGATGTGCTTACGACCATCGTGCACGGCGATCGTGTGTCCCAGCATGGCCGGGATGATCATCGAGCGGCGCGACCAGGTCTTGATCACGTTGCGGGTGCCTTTTTCGTTCTGCAGGTCGACCTTCTTGAGGAGGTGACCATCGATGAACGGGCCCTTTTTGAGACTACGCGGCATGATAATCCTCTATCGGTTCTTGCCGGACTTGCGACGGCGGACGATGAACTTGTCACTGGGCTTGTTGTGCTTGCGTGTGCGGCCCTCAGGCTTACCACCGGGGTTGACGGGGTGCCGTCCACCGGAGGTCTTTCCCTCTCCACCACCGTGCGGGTGGTCGACCGGGTTCATGGCCACACCGCGGACGGTCGGGCGCTTGCCCTTCCAACGGTTACGTCCGGCCTTGCCCCAGTTGATGTTCGACTGCTCGGCATTGCCGACTTCGCCGATCGTGGCCCGGCAGCGCAGGTCGACGTTGCGGATCTCGCCCGACGGCAGGCGAAGCTGCGCGTAGGGACCGTCCTTAGCGACGAGTTGAATGCTGGTGCCGGCCGAACGCGCCATCTTGGCGCCGCCACCCGGTCGAAGTTCGACCGCGTGAATGACCGTTCCGACGGGGATGTTACGCATCGGAAGGTTGTTGCCCGGCTTGATGTCGGCCGAGGGGCCGGTCTCGATGCGATCACCCTGCTTGAGCTTGTTCGGCGCGATGATGTAGCGCTTCTCACCATCGGCGTAGTGCAGCAGCGCGATGCGGGCAGTGCGGTTGGGGTCGTACTCAATGTGCGCAACGGTCGCCGGCACACCGTCCTTGTCGGCCCGCTTGAAGTCGATGAGGCGGTAGGCCCGCTTGTGGCCACCGCCCTGGTGACGGGTGGTAATGCGGCCTGAGTTGTTACGGCCACCCTTCTTCGACAGCGGTCGAACGAGCGACTTCTCAGGCTCGTCGCGGGTGATCTCGACGAAGTCGGCGACGCTCGAGCCGCGGCGGCCCGGTGTCGTCGGCTTGTACTTGCGGATTCCCATGGTGGTGTCCTGGTCTCTCGTCCGGTGGTGTCTGGTCTGATGTCGTCTCGGTCTTAGGAGACCGGGCCGCCGAAGATGTCGAT
>WLOZ01000435.1 GCA_009699025.1 Actinomycetota bacterium | reverse complement strand
TGTCGAACGTGCTGTTCCGGCGCGAGGGGTGGGTCCCCGCCGACTACGCCCAGTGGTCGGCCGACCTGCTGCAGCAGCAGGTCGCCTTCGTGGAGCCCACCCGCTGGGATGGCGAGATCGTGGGCAGGTTGTCGTTCCTTCATCCGGCCACCACCGAGGCGATGATCATCGAGGTGCTGGACGCGATGTCATGAGCGCCACCCCGCGCGGAAGAACCCCGGAGGGCGAGGAGGTTGTGCTCGTGTCAGCCGTCGAGGGTGAGCCGCTGCCCAACTCGAGCTCCGAGTACGACGAGTGGGGTGACGACCGTCTTCCACTCGCCGAGACCGCAGGGGTCATCCACCGGCTCGTCATCGAGTGCGACGGAACGCCCGTGGGCAGCGTGAACTGGCACCGCACCCACTACGGGCCCAACCTCGGCTCGTGCGCGTGGAATATCGGCATCGGGCTGGTCGAGTCGGCGCAGGGTAGGGGAATCGGCTCGGTGGCTCAGCGGCTGCTCGCGCTCCACCTGCTCGACGAGGGTCCGCACGACCGCATCGAGGCCTCGACCGACGTAGCCAATGTGGCCGAGCAGCGGGCGCTCGAGAAGGCCGGATTCACGCGCGAGGGTGTGCTGCGCTCGGCGCAGCGGCGGGCCGACGGCCGGCACGACCTCTACTCGTACTCGTTCGTGCGCGGCGATTCCTGAGGCGTCAGCGCATAGTGACGCGCCCTGAGCCGTCGAGCAGTTCGAGCAGTTCGAGCAGTTCGGTCAGTGTCGCCCCGATGGCAGCGAGTTGGCGCTCGGCCTCAGCGCGGGTCACGGCGATGTCGTCGCGGGCGGGCAGCACGACCTCGACGTAGCACTTGAGTAGTGGTTCGGTGCCGCTCGGCCGCACAACCACCCGCCCCGCCTCGCCCAGCGAGTATCTGAAACCCGCGGTCGGCGGCAGGTCGAGGTACCCGTGCTCGAGGTCGACGGCCGACTCGACGATGAACTCTCCTAGCCGGGTCGGGGGCGAGTCGCGGAGTCGGGCCATCAGCGGCGTGACCTCCGCTGTGTGATCGAAGCGCAGAGACAGCAGGCCGGTGAGATGCACCCCGTGCCGACGGGTGATCTCGTCGAGCACGTCGTGGGCCCCGCGTCCCTCGGCCTTCAGGGTTGCGATCAACTCGAGCACCCTGAGCCCTGCGGTGATGCCGTCCTTGTCACGCACATGCGCCGGATCGACGCAGTATCCGAGGGCCTCCTCGTATCCGTACTCGAGGTCGTCGATCGAGGCGATCCACTTGAAGCCGGTGAGTGTTACCTGGTGACGAAGCCCCGCGTCAGTGGGGATCGCGCCCAGCAGAGACGACGACACGATCGAGGTGGCGAAGCAGCCGGTCGGCGCGGGTGCCCAGCCGCGGCGGCCCCGCTCGACGGCCCACCACCCAAGCAGGAGCCCCACCTCGTCTCCGGTGAGTAGGCGATGACCGTTGCCCCAGCGAACGCCCACCGCGCACCGGTCGGCGTCGGGGTCGTGGGCGATGACCACATCGGCGTCGACGCGGGTCGCTGCCGCGAGGGCGAGGTCCATGGCGCCCGGCTCCTCCGGATTGGGGAAGGGCACGGTAGGAAATTCTGCGTGTGGCTCGAACTGTTCTGCGACGACGACCGGGGGAGAGAACCCGGCGGCTTCCATCACCGCGAGGAAGGGACGACCGCCCACCCCATGCATCGGTGTGTACACGGTGGTGAGCGATCTGGGGGCTGCCTCGCACACCACGGCCGCTGCCGTGGCGAGGTAGTCGTTGAGCACGGAGTCGTCGAGGGTGGTCCAGTCGTCGCCCAGGGGCAATCCCTTCACCGTCGCGATAGCGGCGATGCGCGAGGCGATCTGCGCATCGTGCGGGGGTGTGATCTGCACCCCGCTGCCGAGGTACACCTTGAAGCCGTTGTCGCCGGCCGGATTGTGGCTAGCGGTGACCATCACGCCGGCGTCGACGCCGAGGTGCAGCACCGCGTAGGCCAGCACGGGCGTGGGCAGCGCGCGGGGCAGCACCAGTGCCGTGAGCCCGGCTCCGTCGATGACGGCAGCGGCGTCGTGGGCGAACTCGTCGGAGCGGTGTCGGGCGTCGAACCCGATCACTACCGATTGGCCGCCGAGTGCGCGCACGTGCTCGGCTAGGCCGGCGGCGGCGCGCATCACCACCGCACGGTTCATTCGACTGGGCCCGCCACCCATCGCACCCCGGATTCCGGCCGTGCCGAAGGTGAGTGTGCCGTCGAAGGCGGATCGAAGCCGCGACTCAGCGGCAGCGTCGCCCGCCCGGGACGCCTCAGCGAGCGAGATGACCTGATCGCGCGTGACTGGGTCGGGGTCGTCGTCGGCCCACGCGAGAGCTCGGGCGACTAGGTCGTCGATCACATCACAGCTCGGGCAGGAGTCGTGCGAGCAACTGCCCGACCCGTGCGGCCGCCTCGCGGCCCGACTGCAGAACCTCGTCGTGGCTGATGGCACCGCCTGTCATTCCGGCGGCGAGGTTCGTCACGAGCGAGAGTCCGAGCACCTGCATGCCGCACTCGCGTGCGGCGATGACCTCCAACGCAGTGGACATTCCGACGAGATCGCCACCCAGCACGCGCAGCATTCCGATCTCGGCAGGTGTCTCGTACTCGGACCCCCTGCGCTGCACGTACACCCCTTCCTCGAGGCGTGGCTCAACCCTCCGCGCCATGGCGCGCAGGGCGGGCGAGTAGGCGTCGACGAGGTCGACGAAGGTGGCGCCGACCAGGGGGGTAGCGCCGGTGAGGTTGATGTGGTCGCGAATCAGCACCACCGTTCCGGGGGCCCAGTGGGCCTTGAGACCGCCGCAGCCGTTGGTGGCCACGAGAGTTGAGCAGCCAGCGGCGTGCGCGGTGCGCACGTAGTGCACCACGGCCGCAGGCCCGAGACCCTCGTACAGGTGAGTGCGACCGAGGAAGACCAGCACCGAGCGGTCACCTACCCGAACGCTGAGCACGCGCCCGTCGTGGCCGCTGACCGAGGTGCCATTAAAGCCTGGCAGGTCATTGAAG
>WLOZ01000434.1 GCA_009699025.1 Actinomycetota bacterium | reverse complement strand
TCATCGAGGTGCACCTGTCGAATCCGGCATCTCGGGAGGAGTTCCGGCACCTCTCGGTGGTCTCCGCGGTAGCCACCGGCACCATCGCCGGGTTCGGCGTCGAGTCGTACCTCCTCGCGTTGCGTGCCATCGCCGCCGGTGTCTGACGTGGGGCGAGCCCAGGCTCATGCTGAGCGGCGGGTCCGGCTCGCGGGCACGTTGGAGGGACTCGGGGTTGAGGCTCTTCTCGTCACCGATCTGATGAACTGCCGCTACCTCACTGGCTTCAGTGGCAGCAACGCTGCACTGCTGATGGGTGACAAGGGTGACATGGCCACTCTGGTCACCGACAGCCGCTACGAGACGGCCGTGGCCGACCTCTGCCCAGGACTTCCCGTGGCCCTCCATCGCGATGCGGCGGCGGGCGCCCTCCGCGAGGCGGCTGCTGCCGGGCTGATCCGAGTCGGCATCGAGGCCGAGGCCACCTCTCTTGCCACGGGGGATCGCCTCGAAGAGTTGGCGGCCGAACTCGGAGTCGAGTTGGTCGCCACGCCCGACCAGGTCGGTGCCCTCCGACAGATCAAGGATCAGTATGAAATTGGCCTGCTGCGCGAGGCCTGCGAGATCAGTCAGCGCGCCCTTCAGCGCCTGATGCTCGAGGTGCGGGTCGGGACCAGCGAGCGGATGGTGGCGGCCCGACTCGAGTTCCTGATGCGCGAGGAGGGCGCCGACGCCGCCGCGTTCAGTACCATCGTGGCCACCGGCAGCAGTTCAGCAGAGCCTCACCATGAGCCCACAGACCGGGTTATCGAGCGTGGAGACCTTCTCAAGATTGATTTCGGGGCTCGGTGGCAGGGGTACCACGCCGACATGACCCGCACCTTCGTGGTGGGTGCGCCGGCATCAGCATGGCAACTCGAGGTGCACCGGCTGGTCGCTGAGGCGGCGGGCGCGGGGCGGGCCGCTGTCGCTCCGGGAGTGGAGGCCCGTGAGGTCGACGCCGCCGCGCGTCGCGTCATCGATGCGGCCGGATACGGCCAGAACTTCGGCCACGGCATCGGTCACGGCATTGGGCTGCAGATTCACGAGGCGCCGCTGATGGGCGCAGCCGCCATCGCTAGACTGCAGCCCAGCATGACGATCACCGTCGAGCCGGGTGTGTATCTGCCCGGCCGGGGGGGTGTTCGGATCGAGGACTCCCTCGTGGTCACCCCCGATGGTGCACAACCGATGACGACTTTGAGCCGCGACCTGCTGGTGCTGGGCTGAGGCCCCACCGGTGTCGCCCAACCGCAGGAGACCCACGTGGCGAGCACCAATGACCTGAAGAACGGCCTCGTGCTCAATATCGACGGGCAACTGTGGAGCGTCGTCGACTTCCAGCACGTCAAGCCGGGCAAGGGGCCGGCATTCGTGCGCACCAAGCTCAAGCACGTTCTCACCGGCAAGGTGGTCGACCGCACCTTCAACGCTGGCATCAAGGTCGAGACCGCCACGGTCGACAAGCGCGATATGCAGTACCTCTACCGCGACGGCGAGGACTGGGTGTTCATGGATTCCAACACCTACGAGCAGCTTCCCATATCCACGGCGGTGCTGGGCGATAACGCCAAGTGGCTGCTCGAGAACCAGAATGCGGTCGTGGCCGTACACGAGGGTGCGCCTCTGTACGTCGAGCTGCCGGCCTCGGTCGAGTTGCTCATCACCTACACCGAGCCGGGGCTGCAGGGTGACCGCTCGACCGGCGGGACCAAGCCCGCCACCCTCGAGACCGGTGCCGAAATCGCGGTGCCGCTCTTCATTGACAACGGCACCAAGGTCAGGGTCGACACTCGTGACGGCTCGTACATCGGTCGGGTGAACTAGCCGAGATGACGGCCCGACGCAAGGCGCGCAAGCGGGCACTCGACCTGCTGTACGAGGCCGACATTCGGGGTATCGACCCGACCGGTCTCGTGACCGAGCGGGAGGTCGACGGCATCGACGACTACGCACTCATGCTCGCCCGAGGAGTGATCACCCACGGTGCGCGCATAGACGAGTTGCTCGAGACCCACTCGCTCGACTGGACCCTCGACCGCATGCCCGCGGTCGACCGCACCATCTTGCGCATCGCAGTTTTCGAGATCCTCTGGAACGACGATGTACCCGACTCGGTGGCCATCGACGAGGCGGTTGAACTCGCAAGCGCACTCTCCACCGACGACTCCGCATCCTTCGTGAACGGGCTCCTCGGTCGCATCGAGGAACTTAAGCCACGCCTCGTCGTGTAGCCGTAGACCTTCGCTGCCTCTCGCCGCATTCCGTCGTGTAGACGTAGCCGGCGCCGTCCTGCCGCCACGTCCGAGTCGAACTTGTGTCCGAACAGGACGTTGAATGTCTGTTTGTGACACAAGTTCGGGGAGACGCAGGGGAAATGCCGGGGAGATGCCGGGGAAATGCCGGGGAGATGCCGGGGAGATGCCGGGGAGATGCCTGGGAGATGCCGACCTCACTGTCAGCACCCCGGCGCCCACGCCGACGCCCACGCCGACCTCCACCCCGCTTCCGAGTCGAACTTGTGTCGGAACAGGACGTTGAATGTCCGTTTGTGACACAAGTTCGCGGATCTGCCGGGGAGATGCCGGGGATTTGCGGGCCTCACTGTAAGCGGTGCCCCGGGTGGGAGTCGAACCCACACTGTGCGGTGTTTGAGACCGCCCTCTCTGCCGGTTGGAGTACCGGGGCCACCACTAAGGCTAGGCCCTCGGTGCAGCCTCGTCGGTAGGCTGGGGGTCATGACCGCGCCGAAACCCGACACCGAAGGTCGCTCTCGACCTCGGGTATTGGTGGCCGAGGATGAGGCGATCATCCGCCTCGACCTGGTCGAGACCCTGAGGGAACTGGGCTACGACGTGGTGGCGGCAGTGGGCGACGGCGCAAAAGCTGTGGAGCTAGCCGCGGTGCTCAAGCCCGACCTCGTCATTCTCGACGTGGCGATGCCGGTGCTCGACGGGTTGGGTGCCGCCGAACAGATCGTGTCTGCCGGCGTGGCTCCCGTGCTGATGCTCACAGCGTTCAGCCAGCG
>WLOZ01000433.1 GCA_009699025.1 Actinomycetota bacterium | reverse complement strand
GCAGTACGTGGGTCACCTCTGGAAGGGCCGGAACCCCTACGCGGTACAGGTGTGGCCGTGGGCCTCAGACGACGTCCTCGAACTCGGCGACGTGACTGAGCCAACCGGCTGCGAGGACAACAACGGACATAGCCTGCTGAAGCGGGCGGGTTTCGAGCCGATGTCGGTCACGTACGTGCCGCGCGCCTCGGCGGTGATCGATCCACTTCGCTGACGCGAACGGCCCGATGGATGAGAATCGGTCCGCTCGTTCTGTGGTGCGCGCGCAGACCTAGCCCTTCCGAGCCCAGCGCCCTAGCTGGCATCGATTCGACGCGCCCTTCTCATCGCGCTCTTCCTGCACTCGCGCTAGCGTCGGTGCATGTCCGAGCCGCGTGTCCTGCGCTACCAGCAGGTGAAGGACCTCGTGCTGACGCTCATCGCCGACCGCGGGTTGGTTCCCGGCGACCGGCTGCCGAGCGCGTCGGAGCTCGTCACCACCAGCGGGGTGAGCCAGATCTCGGTGCGCCGAGCCCTCGACGAACTCGAGCAGGAGGGACGTATCACCCGCCACCAGGGCGTGGGCACCTTCGTGGCCCAGCCCCGCATTGTGAGCGACCCCGCCCGCACCGGCGACCTGCTCGCGACCCTCGGCGAGGGGGAGCGCACGGTTACAGTCGACACCGAGCTGCTGGGTCTGAACGTCGGAATTCCCGGCGCCGCGGTGGCCCGCACTCTGAGGCTGCGCCCCGGCCAACCCGTGTGGGAGGTGATTCGCCGACGCCTCACCGAGGGACGGCCGGTCATCCTCGAGCGCGCGGTGCTGCCGCTGCATCTGGTGCCCGCCCTCGACGAAGAACTGCTCGCGGCCGGTGGCTCGCTCTACGGCTACCTGCGCGATGCGTACGGACTCGTCGACTCGGTCGAGGAGCAGTGTCTCGAGGTGACGATGCCGTCGGCCGACCAGCGCGCCAGACTCTCGCTTCCGGCTCGCGAACTGGTGGTCACCGTGAGGGGTGTGAGCTTCCACGACGACGGCACCCCGTTCGACTGCTTCACCCAGGTGTACCCGGCCCGACAGTTCGCGTTCTACGTGTCGGGCTCGCACGGTAGGCGGCTGCTCGCGGCAACCGAGGGCGACGACTGGTCGGTGCGGCCGCTCGCAGGCCAATGAGCCCCTACCACCCCAATGAGTATGCAGAGTATAAGGGTGCCGGTACGGTGAAGCCATGACGATTCGCACCGACGACTTCACCTCCGCCTACGCCGACTGGTCGCCTCGCTCGAGCGAGCTCTTCGAGCGCGCCAGCAAGGTCATCCCCGGCGGGGCTGGCAGTAGCGCTCGCACCGCCTACTTTGGCTGGAAGCCCTACCCGCCATTCATCGCGCAGGGCCTCGGCTCGCGCATTACCGACGTCGATGGCAACGAGTACATCGACTACCTGCTGGGCCTCGGCCCCATGATTTTGGGCCACCGCCACCCGGTGGTGACCCAGGCGGTGGTCGACGCCGTGACCTCGCTGGGCACCTGCTTTGGCCTGCCCTACGAGCTCGAGATCGAGGCTGCCTCGAAGGTGGTTGAGGCTGTGCCCGGCATCGAGATGGTGCGCTTCACCAACTCCGGAAGCGAGGCCGTGGGCTCGGCGCTGCGCATCGCCCGCGCGGTGACCGGTCGCCGTCTGGTGATTCGCTTCGAGGGGCACTACCACGGGTGGCAGGACACCGTGTACTGGAGCAACCACGTTGATCCGGAGAAGGCCGGCCCGCGCGAGAGCCCGCGCCCTGTGCCGTCGGGCCCCGGGGTTCCGATCGAACTCGAGGACACCCTCATCGTGCTGTCGTGGAACGACCCCGAGAGCTTCCAGCGGGTGATGGACGAACGCGGCGACCAGGTGGCGGCGGTCATCACCGAGCCGGCCGTGTTCAATACCGGCTGCATTCTGCCCGAGCCCGGCTACCTTGAACTGCTGCGCTCGGAGACCCTCAAGCACGGGTCACTACTGATCTTCGATGAGGTCATTACCGGATTCCGCTTCAGCCGTGGCTGCGCTCAGGAGTGGTTCGGCGTCACCCCCGATATCACCACGCTGGCCAAGGGCCTCGGCGGCGGCTTCCCAGTGGCGGCCATCGGTGGCAGTCGCGAGGTGATGTCGATCATCGCTGAGGGGCGCTACTCGCACTCGGGCACGTACAACGCCAACGTGGTGCAGTGCGCTGCAGTGTCGGCCACCATGGACCTGCTCGCCGAGCCAGGCCTCTACGAACGGCAGCGCGCACTGGGCTTCAGGTTGGCCGATGGCCTCACCGAGATCGCCGCCGCCAACGGCCTGCCGGTGCGGGTTGAGGGAATCGGCACCGTGTTCCAGCTCTGGTTCAGTGACCAACCGATTCGAAATTGGCGCGACGCCGAGCAGTACGGCAATGAAGAACTCTTCACTCGCTGGTACCACGAGATGCTGCTACGCGGCGTGCTGTTTCACCCGAGCCACCTTGAGAACCTCTTCGTCTCGCTGGTGCACACCGACGCCGACATTGACCTCACCCTCAACGCCGCCACCGACGCGCTCGCCGTCGTCGCGCGCACAGGCTGACGGCTTTCACCATGTGGGTGGGCCTCGACCTCGGCACGTCCGGGCTCAAGGCGGTGGTCATCAACCCGCACGGGCAGGTGGTGGCGCGCGCTCAGCACGCGTATGCCACTGAGCGTCCCGAGCCGGGCGCGTCAGAGCAGAACCCTGCCCACTGGGTGACGGCGGCCGGCACGGCACTGCGCTCCCTTGCCGCCCAGACCGATTCGAGCAGCTGGCAAGGAATTGGACTCTCGGCCATGCTGCCAACCCTGGTAGCCCTCGATGCTGACCGAGCTTCACTCGGACCGGCCATCACCTGGGAAGACGCGCGCGCGGAGGCCGAGGGCCAGGCACTGCGCGAGGCGTGTGGCGATCACGCGCTGTACCGGCTGACCGGCCAGTGGGTTGACGGCCGCTACCTGCTACCGATGCTGGCTCGGCGCTGCGCCATCGACGAGGGCCTGCGCCAACGCGTGACCTCGATCGCAGGCGCCAAGG
>WLOZ01000432.1 GCA_009699025.1 Actinomycetota bacterium | reverse complement strand
TACCTCGTTATCGGTGAAGATCACCGGCTGGTACCAGTAGCGCACTCCGTCGACGACAACCCGCACCATGATGTAGGCCTCGTGAAAAGGACCAAATGTGGTCCACGGGTACCAGCACACCCAGGCCTCGCACACCGGCGGATCGGAGTCTGGCACCACACCCGGCGGCAGGAGTTGCGCCACCTTCTCGGGGTCGGCTTCGTACTGCACCCACGCCTGGTCGGCCCGTCGGAACTCGTAGGGCGGCGACGCGTACAGCGACGCTCCGAGCGGCATCGAGAACCCCGCGGGCATTCCGTTGGCACCCTTATCGGCCATGAATCTCTCCCTAGTGAGCGGTGTAGCCACCGTCGGTGGTGTAGCAGGAACCAGTGATGTTGCGCGCCTCATCTGAACACAGGAAACCCACGAGTGCGGAGATATCGTGCACCTCTGCGATCGCGCCCCGGGGGTAGGTGGCCGCGAGCGCGGCCTCCTTCTGGGCAGTCATCTCCTCGGTGCCGAAATCGGTGCGCACATGCCCGGGCGCCACGAGGTTCACCCTGATCGACTCGGCGGCATAGTCGATCGCAGCGCTGCGGGTGAGGCCGAGCACGGCGTGCTTCGTAGCGATGTAGGCCGCGGCCCGTGGGTACGCAACCGTGCTGAGAATCGAACCAATCGTGACGATTGAACCGCCGCCGGCACGGCGCATCAGCCTCACCTCCTCGCGCAGGCAGTGCATCACGCCGGTGAGGTTCACCGCGATCATGCGCGACCACTCATCGTCGTCGAGTTCGGTGACCGCATGGCGCGCCACGTTGATGCCAGCCGCGTTCACCGCGGCCCCCAGCGGCCCGAGCCGACTCACGATCTCATCGAAGGTGTCGCGCACCCCCGCCGATGACGTGACGTCGCACTGAAAGGCGTAGGCCTCAGCGCCGGTCGATCGCATGCTCTGGGCCACCCGTTCGGCCGACTCGCCATCGACATCAAGCAGGGCAACTGCGAACCCGCGAGCTGCTAGGTCGGCCGCGCATCCGGCGCCGATGCCGCGCGCAGCGCCGGTGACCACAGCCGCGCGCCCCGAGCCCTGCGACACGGCTACACCCGCTCGAGAATGGTGGCGTTTGCCATGCCGCCGCTCTCGCACATCGTCCAGAGCCCGTAGCGCCCCCGTGTCTGCTCGAGGCAGCCGATGAGGTTAGCCAGCAGTCGCCCACCAGAGGCCCCCACGGGATGTCCGAAGGCGATCGCTCCGCCCCAGGGATTCACGAGCTCGTCGGAGATGGGGAATTCGCGCAGCCAGGCGCCCACGACCGAGGCGAAGGCCTCGTTCACCTCGACAGTCGACATGTCGGCAATCGCTAGGCCCGCTCGCTCGAGCACACGATGGGTGGCCGGAATCACCCCGGTGAGCATCATGATGGGGTCGTCGCCGACAGCGCTGGTGGCCACCACCCGGGCGCGCGGGGTGAGGTTGAGGGCCTTCAGCGCGTACCCGCTGACCACGAGGCTGGCCGCCGCGCCATCGGTGAGTTGAGAGGAGTTGCCGGCGGTGATCCGCCAGGCAATCTCGGGAAAGCGCTCGGAGAAGTCATCGCGCTGGAAACTGGCCTTGAGCGCGGCCAGCCCCTCGGCTGTCGTGGAGTCACGAATGCCCTCATCAACGGACACGACTCCGTGAGACGTGCTGACCGGAAGGATGTCGCGCGACATCACCCCGCCATCGCGGGCCGCCACAGCACGCGCGTGCGACGCCGCCGACAGGGTGTCGAGTTCCTCGCGCGACAGGTCGTACCGCGCGGCGATGAGCTCGGCGGATATGCCCTGGCCCACGAGCCCGTCGGGCCTGCTCGCGCGAAACATCGGGCCCAGTTCATCGCGGCCCATGCGGTTGAGCTTCATCGGAATGAGGCTCATCATTTCGACCCCGCCAACCGCCACAACATCCATCTGACCCGAGGCCACCGTGGCGGCGGCAAAATGCACCGCCTGCTGGAAGGAGCCGCACTTGCGATCGAGCGTGACCGCTGGCACCGAATCGGGCCACCCGGCCGCCAGCACGGCATGCCGGCCGATGTTGCCAGCCTGCTCGCCCACCTGCTGCACGCAGCCGGTGATGACATCCTCAACGACAGCCGGGTCGATACCCGTGCGCGCGACGAGGCCGTTGAGCACCGAGGCCAGCAGGTCGACGGGGTGCATCCCCGCCAGCGACCCCGATTCGCGGCCGCGACCGAAGGGGGTGCGCACCACATCGACGATGTAGGCGTCCATCGGAGGCCGCGTCTGAACGCTCATGCGGTCACGGGCTCCCCACGCCGCTGAGCCGCTCAATCTCCTGCTCGCGCACAGTGCGACGAAGAATCTTGCCCGCCGGGCTCTTGGGCAACTCGGGCCAGATCACGACACTCCGCGGCTTCTTGTAGCTCGGCAGCCGCTCGGCCACGAAGGCCATCACATCCTCGGGCGTGGTCTCGCTGCGACAGGCCACGACAGCGTGCACGACCTCGCCCCAGGTGTCGTCGGGAATTCCAACGACCGCCGCCTCACGCACGGCAGGGTGGGCGTTGAGAACATCCTCGACCTCGCGCGGGTACACGTTGGAACCACCGCTGATGATCATGTCGTTCTTGCGGTCGACCAGGTAGACGAAGCCCTCGGCGTCGATGTAGCCAAGGTCGCCGGTGTGCAGCCAGCCATCAACGATCGTTTTCTCGGTGAGGTCAGGCCGCTTCCAGTAGCCCTTCATGAGCAACTGACCACGCGTGACGACCTCGCCGACCTCGCCGGTGGGCAGAAAGTTGCCCTCGTCGTCCTGAACGCGAACCTCCATCAGGGTGTACGCGCGGCCAGCGGATCCAACGCGGTCATGCTCATCGGGCTGCAGCACCGTAATGGCCATCGGTGCCTCGCTCTGGCCGAACGTCTGCGCGAGAACCTTCCCGAACACCTTCTGCGCCCGCTCGGCCACGCTCGGCGGAATGGGCGACGCTCCCCAGCACAGCCGGCGCAGCGACGATGTATCGACGTCCTCGACACCGTGCACGTCGAGCACGAGGGCGATCATGGTGGG
>WLOZ01000431.1 GCA_009699025.1 Actinomycetota bacterium | reverse complement strand
GTTGGATCTGCGCCGGGCGCAGCGTCGACATCGCCGAGCCCGGAATGCAGCGGGCCGAGCAGGTGGGCGCTACCTCGGCACTGCTGGTGCGAGGCGAAGACGGCACGCTACGCGCGTTTGCCAACGTGTGCCGGCACCGCAACCACGAGCTCCTCCCCTGCGGAGGCTCGGCGCAGGCGCGGGCGATCACGTGCCCGTACCACGCGTGGTCGTACCGCCTCGACGGCGAGCTCTTCAGCGCGCCCGGCTACCGCGAAATGCCGTCGTTCGACAAGTCGGAGTTCCCGCTGCGGTCCATCGCGGTGCGCGAGTGGCAGGGCTGGGTGTTCCTCGATCCGTCGGGCCAGGGCGGAGACTTCGACGCGCGCGTGCTCGGGCTTGACGAGCGGCTCGACAACTACGACATCGGCCGACTCGTGGTGCGCGGTCGCCACGAGTACGTCATCAAGGCCAACTGGAAGATCGTCAACGAGAACTACCAGGAGTGCTACCACTGCCCGTCGATCCACCCCGAGCTGTGCGCGGTGAGCCACTCCGACAGCGGCGAGAACTACCTCGGCGCTCGTGGCGCGTGGGTGGGCGGCTACCAGGACCTCAAGGAGCACGCCACCACGATGTCGCTCGACGGCTCGAGCACCGGAGTGCACATTCCCGGGCTCAACGACCACCAGAAGCGCACCATCGACTACATCGGCCTGTTTCCCAACCTGCTCATCAGCCTGCACCCCGACTACGTCATGACCCATCGGGCTATTCCGCTGTCGGCCAACGAGACCTGGGTTGAGTGCGCCTGGGCTTTCCCTCCCGAGGCCGACGAGCAGCCGGGCTTCGACCCGTCGTTTGGCATGGATTTCTGGGACATCACCAATCGGCAGGACTGGGCCGCGTGCGAGTCGGTGCAGCGCGGGCTCGAATCGGGCAACGCGGTTGCGGGCGTGCTCTCGCGCGATGAGGATGCCGTGTACCACTTCATCACGATGGTGGCCCGTGGCTACCTCGGCCAGCCTCTTGACGACCACGTTCAGAGCACCAGCAACGCTGATACCGCCCACCCCGAATGGAGCACCTCATGACCGATACACCCTTCCTCGCCGACGCGATGGCCCTCACCGACCTCGAGGACTGGGGTTCGCTGGCCGAGGCCACGGGCGAGCCCATGCAGACCTCGGGATTTACGCTGTGGAAGGGCGACAACGGCGCTGAGGCAGGTGTGTGGGAGTGCACGGCCGGCCCCTCGCACTGGGAACTCGAGCAGAACGAGTTCGTGTACGTGCTCTCGGGCAGTATGACCATTACGCCCGAGGGCGAGGATTCCTTCGAGGTCGGCCCCGGCTCGACGTTTGTGGTGCCGGTGGGCTGGAAGGGCGACTGGCTCATCCACGAGACGCTGCGCAAACTGTACGTCCTCTACTGAGGGCGCCCGCGGCCTCCGACGCCGTCACGCGCGAAGCCACGTAGTGTCGCTCCATGACGGCTGAGTGGATCAACCAGCGGCAAGTGTCCGAGGCCGACGATGCCGCGCGCCGTATTCGCTTCCCCATTGGCGCGTCTATCGAGTTCTCCGACCTCGAGGTCGCGGGGCGCGAGTTCCGGCTCGACGAGTTGCGCGAGGCCGAGCCTGTGTCGTGGGTGCCAGCGATGGGCGGCTGGCTCGCCACCAGTCGTGAGGCGGCACGCTTGATGCTGCTGCCCAAGTCTGGCGGCTCAGTGCAGGCGCACGAGAATCTTGTGCGCGCATCGTTGGGCACGATGATGCTGACCACCGACGATCCCGAGCACACGCGGCTGCGCGAGCCCTTCGAGGCGCCCTTCCGTGCGCGCGAGGCTGAGGCGCGGTTCCGCCCATTCATCACCGCTGAGGCCGATGCACTCATCGACGCGATGATCGTCAGGGGTAACGAAGCCGAGTTGCTCACGCAGTTCGCTGCGCCTTTCGCCGTGCATGTGGCCGGTGAGGTGATCGGACTTCCCCTCGGCGAGCACGCCCGCATTGATGGCTTCTACAGCGCTTTCGCCGAGGGCATGGTCTACGACGGAGACCCGCGGCGTCAGGTGAACGCCGACTCGGCCCGCGCCGAGCTGAACGAGATCCTCATGACCGAGTTGGTGCGTCGCCGCCGAGAGCCTGATGGCAGCCTCACCAGTGAGGTGCTGGCGCACGCTGGAAGCCTCAGCGACGACGAGATCGTGGCGCAGCTGCGGGTGGTGATGTTCGGAGCCATCGAGACCATTCAGGCCTCGGTGTCGAACACGCTGATGTACCTGCTGCAGCATCCTGATCAGTTCCGCGATGCCGTGAGCGACCCACACCTCATCCACGGTGCTGTTGACGAGTCGCTGCGGCTCATGCCGCCCGTCGCCTTCATGGAGAGGTGGATGCGGCACGACACCGAGTTGGCGGGTGTGGTCGTTCCGGCGGGCGAGTTCATCGGTGCCTCGGTCATCGCAGCGAACCGTGACCCCCAGGTCTTTTCCGATCCGCTGCGGTTCGACATGCGACGCGACAACGCCCGCAAGGGCTTGGCCTTCTCGTTCGGCGAGCACCACTGCATCGGAGTGCACCTCGCCCGCATGCAGACCACGATTGCCCTCGAACGGCTGCTGTCGCGCCTAACCGGTCTGACCCTCGTCGACGTGACTCCACCCGCAGGGTTCGCCTTCCGACGACCGGAGCGGCTCGTCGTGTCGTGGTAGTTGGCAGACAGGCAACTACATCGTGGCGATGGCGCCGAGGCCGGTGTCCTCACCGTCGGAGCGTCCCCACTTGCGGTAGGCCAGCCAGCCCGCGATCACGACCACGAATGACGACACCAAAATCAGCGTGGCGATGGCGTTGAGTGCTGGAGTGGGTGCGGCGCGCGCCGTGTTGTAGATCTTCATCGACGTGGTCTCGGTGCCCGCGTTCGACGAGAGGTAGCGCACGAGCACGAAGTTGTCGAGCACGTCGGCGAACACCAGAATCGCGCTGACGAAGATCGCGGGATACAGCATGGGAAGCAGAACCCGCCGCACCGCGCCGAGGCGAGAAGCCCCGAGGTCGCGGGCTGCCTCCTCGTACTGCGTGCCGATGGT
>WLOZ01000430.1 GCA_009699025.1 Actinomycetota bacterium | reverse complement strand
GGCCTTGTTCTGCCCCGCGATGTCAGGCGCCGAGCCGTGCACCGGCTCGAACATGCTGGGGTTGACCCGCGTGGGGTCGATGGTGCCACTCGCGGCGAGACCGATGCTGTGGACGGTGGCGGCAAGTTGCGGCACAGACTCTTAAACGACACACTGTCAACTCCCTATCCACATAAAAGAATCCGAGATTTGGAGTAGATTGTGAGATACACGAAGCTAGCCGCTGTTGCCACAGTGGCGCTGGCCGCCAGCACCCTTGCCGCCTGCGCCCCGAGCACTGCCCCCAGTTGGTTTGCTCTCGGCTACCAGAGCAAGGCCTCGGTCTACGAGGGAACAGTCACCCTGAAAACGACGACGATTGCGCCCACACTCATTGGGGCTAGCGGAGAGACGTTCGATCGCAAGTATGGTGGCTCGAACACCACTGCGCGTGTCTCGACCGACGCCACCTACCTCGATGGAAACTGGAAGATTAAGGGTTCCTGGAGCGATGGCTTCGTGAGGTTCAAGTTCTCGGGCTGGGCCCTCGACTCGTGGGCTGCCAATAATTACGCGAATAATGCGGCACCCAATCAGGCTCTGAACCGCGCAGATGGCGATCGCAAACCCAGAGATTGGGTCAGTGGCGGGTGCAGCAGTTTCGTGACCTACTACACGAGCACCAACTCTGCCTACCCCGGCACCGGAATCGCCGAGATCGTGCTGTGCGACAACGGACCCAGCACCGGACCGTCATCCCTGTATGGCAACTGGCCCAACCCCGATACCGTGGCTGTTCGGGTCCTTCCGACGCGGGATGGCGGGTTCGCAGATGCAAGCCCCTACGTGGGGTACTCCAGCGGTGGCACGCTGCCGAATAGCAAGGTCTCTGTTCTCAGTGCGTTCACCGGAGTTACTCCGTCGGCCACCGCACCGACAATCGACTTCTTGTCGCCGACCCCGTCGCCGACATCGACGTAGTCACCTCGTGGTGCGTCACCTCAGGCGCAACATCGTCCCCCGACCCATCAGGGTGCGGGGGACGATGTTCGTCTGAGGTGTGGTCGTGAGGCGTGCTAGCGGCCGATCCTCACGACTCGCGGGCGGCGAGAAGAACCGCCTCGATCAGGGCGTCGCCCACCTGGTCTGTTGATCGCGGAGCCGAACCTCGCACCGCCAGGTCCGACGCTGCCCCTGCCTCAACCCATGCGGCCGCCCGGTGCTCGCCCACGTGGTCGAGAAGCATGGCGAGTGAGAGCACCGCAGCGGTGGGGTCGGCCTTGTTCTGCCCCGCGATGTCAGGCGCCGAACCGTGCACCGGCTCGAACATGCTGGGGTTGACCCGCGTGGGGTCGATGTTGCCACTCGCGGCGAGACCGATGCCCCCGCCAATAGCGGCCCCGATGTCGGTGAGGATGTCGCCGAACAGGTTGTCGGCCACCACCACGTCGAAGCGCTCAGGCGAGGTAATGAAGTACATCGACGCTGCATCGACATGGCAGTAGTCGGTGGTGACGTCGGGATAGTCGGCGGCCACGGCGTCGAAGGTCCGCTGCCAAAGGCGTCCCGAGTGCACCAGCACGTTGGTCTTGGCGATCAACGTCACCTTGCGTCGGCGCGTGAGCGAGCGTTCGAAGGCGTCGCGAATAATGCGCTCGACGCCTAGCCGGGTGTGAATGCTCACCTCGGTGGTCACCTCGTTCTCGGTGCCTTCGCGCAGGCTGCCCCCGGCGCCCACGTACGGCCCCTCGGTTCCTTCGCGGCACACCACGAAGTCGATGTCGGCAGAGGTCTTGTCGGCCAGCGGACCTCGCACGCCCGGGTAGAGCCTCACCGGTCGAAGGTTGAGGTAGTGCTCCATCGCAAAGCGAAGGGGCAGGATGATTCCTCGCTCGAGAATGCCGGGCTCAACCGACGGGTCGCCAATCGCACCGAAGAGAATCGCGTCGAAGGTGCGCAGTTCGGCAATCACGTAGTCGGGCAGCAACTCGCCCGTGGTGTTGTAGCGGCGGGAGCCGAGGTCGAACTCTGTGGTTGACACCGCAATGTCGGCCAGCGGCGCAATGGCCTCCAGCACCCGCAGCGCCTGGGCTGTCACGTCAACTCCGATCCCATCGCCTGGGATCACGGCCAGTGAAAGCGTGCGGGTCATGTGGGCTCCTCGGGGGCGGTGGTGCTGGACACACCAGGTGAGTGGGCGGCGGGCAGGCTGAGAAGTGCGATCGCACTTTGGTCGAGATCGCCAAAGCCCTGCTCGATCAGTTGTTCGTACAGGTCGGTCACTGCAGCGGTGAGTGGGTGTGACAGCCCGAGTTCGCTCGCGGCCAGTCGCGCGTAGCGCAGGTCCTTGAGGTGCAGTGATGCTGCTCCGCCCGGGGTGAAGTCGCCACTGAGAATCTTCTCGCCCTTGACGTCGAGTGCCCGAGAGCCAGCCAGGCCGCCGCTGAGCGCCTCGACCACCGCGCGGTCGTCGAGCCCGGCCGCTCGGGCCAGGTTGATGGCCTCACCGATGCCAGCCAGGGTCGCGCCGACGATGATCTGATTGCTCAACTTGGCTACCTGCCCGGAGCCAAGAGGCCCCAGGTGCCGTAGCCGCGAGCCAGCGGCCTCAAGAATTGGCCAGCACGCCTCCACCGGTTCGAGCTCGCCCCCGATCATGATCGACAAGGTGGCCTCCCACGCGCCGACGTCGCCGCCGCTGACCGGCGCATCGACCACGTGCACGCCGTGGGAGCCGAGCAGCCGCGCGCCGAGCCGGCGCACCGCATCAGGCGACACCGTGCTCATGACAACGAGGACGTCCTCCGGCCGCAGTGCCGCCTCGAGGCCCTGCAGCAGCACCTCGTCGAGCTGGGGGGTGTCGGGAAGCACGGTGAGCACCACGCGGGCATCGATGTCGGCAAGACGATCGACCTGCACCGCGCCGTGGTCGATCGCGGGCTGCGCCCGCCCGCCGGTGCGATTCCACACCTGCACTGCGAAGCCAGCCTTGGCGGCATTCACGGCCACGGGAAGCCCGATCGCGCCCAAACCGATTACCGCAACATCTGCGGCCCGAGCTGTCGTGTGGTCGCTCACAGGTGACCCCTCTTAGAGAGTGCT
>WLOZ01000043.1 GCA_009699025.1 Actinomycetota bacterium | reverse complement strand
GAGGGCCGTGAACAGGGCGGCGGCGAAGAGCAGGGGCGTCGGCCGACGCCTGCCGGCGGACTGCAGTCGCTCGGCCAGTTCTCGTGCACCGAGGGCGACCACGGTGGCCACCACCGCCACTCCAGCGCCCCCGAGCAACTCAACGCCGGTGAGTCCGGTGAAGGCGGGCAGGCCCGGAAGGGCGAGCGAGTGGGTGCCCAGACCAGACCAGGGCCCGAGCCCGATCTGCACGATGTACCCCGAGCCGAGGGCCACAAGAATGGGCAGCAGGGCGGCGGCAGGGAGCGGCCCGAGGGCGGCGAACTCGAGGATCATGAACGCGGTAACCAGGGGGTTGCCGAAGATGGCCCCGATCGCCGCCACCCCGCCGAGTGCCATGCCGAGTTGCACCACCTTGGGGTCGCGCCCCCTGAGTAGCAGTCCGCCGAGCGCGGTGCCGCAGGCGATGAGGGGTGCCTCCGGGCCGAGCACCATGCCGAAGGCGAGCGTGGCGAGCGCGGCCACCACCACCGACGCGATGATGCGGGGGCCAGTGTCGAAGTGGAATCCTTCGAGTGGGCCGCTCCCGGTGTGGCCGGGCAGCCGCTGGGCCACTCGGACGATCAGGGCGCCCACGAGGAGGGCGACCACGACGTACCACCACGACGGGGTGCTCAGGCCGAGGTGACCAGGCAGGTCGACCCACATGGCCTGATGCAGGGCCGACTCGACGACGAGGAATAGCGAGGCCACCAGTGCCCCGCCCACGCCGAGTGCCACCGAAAGCAGCAGCAGCGGCCCCATCCGCCCGCTGATTTCAGGCTCGGCGGTTGCGAGAGGGGCGTCAGATTCGGGCTTGGGGTCGCGTGTGCTCATGAATCCGGAGTGTAGGGGCTCTATGCTTGGTTTCCGAGGGCCTGCCGTCGGCGGGTCACGAGAACCGCGCTGCTCAAGCAGCGCTGAGGCTATGGAGACCCAATGCAGCTCGGAGACTTCCTGTGGACGCTCGTCGTGATCTTCTTCATGGTGTGCTATTTCATGATTCTGTTCAGCGTCATCAGTGACCTGTTCCGTAACCACGACATGAGCGGCTTGGTCAAGGCGCTCTGGATCATCCTGCTCTTCGTCGTCCCGTTCCTGTCGCTCCTCGTCTACGTGATCGTGTACCACAACGGCATGCGTGAGCGCAGCGAGGCTGCCGCCAAGCAGTACCAGAAGGCGCAGCAGGACTACGTGAAGCAGCTCGCCGGCACCACCGACCCCGCCGACCAGATCGCCAAGGCGCACGACCTGCTCAACTCGGGTGCCATCTCGCAGGCCGAGTTCGACTCGATCAAGACCAAGGCTCTCGCCTGATCGTTGGGCACCTCGCGGCGGTCACCTTCGGGTGGCCGCCGCTGCCATGTCCGGCGCGCTAGCACACTGCACCCGTTTGGCCCTGCGGGTGGGGCCTTGCGGGGCCGATGGTGTGAAGGTGAACCTCGCGTGGCTCAGGCCGGCGGTTATCGCCCTCGTGGCTGCTGCTGTCGGCCTGCTCCCGTGGACACCGCCCGCTGGCGCACGACCGGTTGTGTCGTGGTCCGAGCCGACGGCCATTGCTGTGACGGGGCTGCGCGTGGTGGCCACCGGACTTCCCGCCGGGGTCGTCCCCCGAGTCGTGGTCACGTCGGCGGGCTCGAACTCTTTCCGAGTCGTGGCGCGAACCGCCTCGGTGCGCGTGCCCGCTCCGGGGTCCTACCGCGTCACGTTCGCCCTTGAGCGTGTGGGAGCGGCCGCCTACCGTCCTGTAGTGGGGGCAGTGACCGTGAGCGTGCTGCGCGGCTCGACGTCGCGGGTCGAGATCGCCTTTCGTCGGGTTGCGCCCGCGACTCGCACCGGCCGCTTCGTCATCAAACCCTTTGTAGGGACCGATGTGTGGGTCGATGCCGCGCGCGGCTCGGACTCGCGCTCGGGGCTCACCCGCGCGTCGGCGCTCGCCACCGTGGGCGAGGCCTGGCGCCGAATCCCGGCCGGTCGCACACTGACCCGTGGAGTCCGCATCAACGTGGTGCGCGGCACCTACCCCGCCTCGGCGCTGGTCAACTACTGGGAGCACCGCTGGGGAACGGCTTCAGCGCCCATCATCATCCGGTCGGTCGACGGCCCGCACGCCGCGCGCTTCACCGGCGACATCAACGCCTTCGACGTGCGCCACCTCTACCTGATCGGTATCGACATCATCCGTGCCGGTGATGCGTTCCACTGCGAGGCGTGCAGCTATGTGCTGCTGCGCGGCATGCACCTATCGGGTGTGGGCGGCGCGCACGAGACCGTGAAGGTGAACCAGTCTGACCACATCTACATCGAGGATTCCGACGTGCACGGCGCCGACGACAACGCCATCGACTTCGTAGCGGTGCGCTCGGGCCACATCGTGGGCAACCGCATCCACGGCGCCCAGGACTGGTGCGCGTATGTCAAGGGCGGTAGCTCGGGTATCGCCGTGGTCGACAATGAGATCTTCGGCTGTGGAACTGGTGGTTTCACCGCCGGGCAGGGCACGGGCTTCGAGTTCATGACCGCGCCGTACCTGCACTATGAGGCCTATGGCATCACGGTGGTAGGAAACCTCATCCACGACACCGAGGGCGCCGGGCTCGGGGTGAACGGCGGCTACAACGTACTGATGGCCTTCAACACGATGTACCGCGTGGGTGCGCGCAGCCACGCGGTCGAGTTCGTGCAGGGCAGCCGCAGCTGTGACGCGGCCGATGCCGGGGAGTCGACGGCCCCGTGTGCGGCCCGACGGGCCCTGGGCGGATGGGGCACCACCACGTCGGGGGGACAGTACATTCCGAACCGGCACGTGTACTTCCAGAACAACGTTGTGGCCAACCCGCCCGGCTACGCGTCGAGGTGGTCGCACTTCGACGTGCACTCGCCCACGACTCCACCCGCCGACAGCGGCGTGGCGAACCCCAGCCGTGCTGATGACGACCTGGTCATCGAGGGCAACGTCTTCCTCAACGGGTCGGGAGCCCTGGACCTCGGTTTCAACGACGGGGCCTGCGGTGGCACGAACGCGGGCTGCAGCCAGGCGTTCGTGCGGAGTCACAACGTGTTCGGTCCCTCGACCCGGGTGTTCCGCGACCCTGCCCACGGCGACTACCGCGTGCTCGCCGGCAGCACTCCAACCTCGGCCGGCATCGTGAGCCTGCGTTCGATGAGCTGGGCTGACGCACCTTCGCGACCGACCGTGCCTGCGTCGGTCTGGTCGGGGCCGGGGGTTCCGGCACTGGCGCACCCGGGGGCCTGGCGCACCGCCTGAGCGCGGCGCGCGCACGCTCAGCGATCGAGCAGCCAGGCCGACAGCGCGCTGATATAGCCCGTAAGGTCGGACAGGTCCTGCAGTCTCGCGACAACTACCCGATCATCCACGGCGACGTACTCGTGTACGAGCACGTTGCGGAAGCCGACTGCTAGGCGCATCGCCTCCGCCATGCTGCCGTCGATCGCCCCGTGTCGGGCGAGTTGTCGCATCGCGTCAGCGTTGTCGCGGGGGGCGCCCCACTTCTGCGCACTACACACGTGCTGAGCGGCGTCGATGCACGCCTCGACCGCGGTGATCATCAGGTACTTCACACCCGGCAGCCAGAGAGGGTCAGCCCGGCGATCGTCCTCAGCGAATTGCTCGCGCTCGAGTGAGGCAACCGCGTCGGAAGCCGAGCGCAAGAGCCGAGCAAGCCGCACCTCGTCAACCACGGGCAGCCGCCTCGAGGAACTCTCGGTGTGATCGCTCGATTCGGTACTTCTCATCGAGGTACACGGTACGTGTCATGGACTCCCAGCGAACTCGCGCCGTTTCATCGGCTTCCAGCACCAAGGTGCCATGGCAAGCGATGCGACCGGCCACCTCCAGTGGCGCGGAGTTGAGCACTATCAGGTCGACGCCTGGTGGCAGGTCCAGAGCGAAGCTGGAGGGCGCAGGGTCATGGAAGAGGGCGGCGAGGTCGATGTCGGAGTTCTCGTCAGCAGTACCCGTCACCTGACTGCCGTGCAGGTAGGCGAAGTATGCGCCACCAACCCGAAGGCGCTCGAGCGCACGAGTGAGGACCGCGTGATCCATAACGGCATCCTCGCACAGGGTGGCCGTCAGCACGTCGACCCGTACGCTGGGCGGCAATGGCCGTGGTGCCGCTAGCCTGCCGGAATGACTCGGACTCGCGTCTCCATCTGGGCTTACGCGGTGGTCGCACTGCTGCTCACCGTTCCGGCCACCGTCGCGATCTCCCGCGCTGACACTGGCATCGTGCGCACGGCCACGGTGGTGTCGGGGGTACCAGTGACCGTGCTCGCCCCCGACGGTGCTGTCGGGAAACTTCCGGGGGTGGTGGTCGCTCACGGCTTCGCGTCGTCGTCGACCATCATGGAGTCGCTCGGAGTGTCGCTCGCGCGAGCGGGCTACGTCGTGGCAATGCCCGACTTCCGTGGCCATGGTGAGAACGCCGCCCCGCTGCCACTCGGACCCGACGGCACCGTGCGGGCTGACGTGCTGCAGGACGACCTGTCGGTGGTGGTCGACTGGCTGGCACTCCAGCCCGAGGTCGACCCTGAGCACCTCGGCCTCGTGGGGCACTCGATGGGGGCTGGCGCGGTGGTGCGCTTCGCGGTGGCCGACGCCACCGGCCCGCAGCGCATCGACGCCACTGTGGCGGTCAGCCTTCCTTCGGCCGACGACGTGCCTGTGGGCGACGTCGCGGTACCGCGCGACCTGCTGCTGATGTGGGGGTCGGCCGAGCGACCGATCTTCGAGGCGGCGGGCGAGGAGGCGCTGAAGGCTGGCTATCCCGAGGGCGTGGTCGGACAGTCGTACGGAAGCGGGGCTGACGGCACGGCGCGCGGAACCTTCGTGGTGCCAGGAGTCGAGCACATCGGCATCGTGTTCAGCCCGGTGGCCGCGCAGCAGATGGTCGACTGGCTCGACTCCACGGTGGCCGTGGGTTCCACCGGTCACACGGTGGCCCCGGACTCGAAGGTGCTGTGGCTGCTGGTGCTGCTGGCCGGTGCCACCGTGGGCTTCGTCCCGCTGGCGAGGCTGGCCTTCGGTGCGCGCCGAGCTGAGCCGAGCGAGCACGCTCCGGTGGTGCGAGCGCGCTGGGTGATCCCGGCCACCGTGGCGTCGGCGCTGGTGGCCTCACTGGGCGGTGCGCTGCTGGCCGGCAGGCCGGCCCTGCTGCCGCTCTCGGTCGCCGACTACACCGTCGTCTGGTTCGGAGTCGCCGGCCTCGTGGGCTGGCTGATCGCCTGGTGGCTTGGCCGTCGAGGAGCGACGGGCAAGTCGGTCGATGTCCCGGGCGACGAAACGGAAGCAGCCGACAGCCGCCCTCGCGGAGTCGGACGACAGGTGCTGGCCACCCTGGCGCTCACCGCGTACCTGGTCGCGGTGCTGGCGCTGGCGTCACAGCACACGTGGTCAGACTTCGCGGTGGTGGGCGCACGTCGGTGGGTGCTGCCGGTGGTTGAGGTGACCATGATTGTGTTCTTCTGGGCCGACGAGCGACTCGTGGCCCGCCCGTCGCGCGGACGGCGCATCCTTCTGGTGACCGCCAACCGGGTGATTGTGGTGGTGGCGCTGATGCTCGCCGTAGCGTGGCTCGGGGCGCCGGGCGTGCTGATTCTGTGGGTTCCGCTGGTGGCACTCTTCTTCGTGCTGCTCGCTGTATGCGCGCACGTGGTCTCAGGACTCACGCGCGAGCGCTGGGCCCCCGCGGTGGTGCAGGCGATTCCGCTCGCCTACGTGATTGCAACCGCATTTCCGCTCATTGGCAGCTGATTGAGCAGTTGATGCGCCGCTGATGCGCCACGGCGGCTTGAGTGTGACTCACACCACTCTTTGCTGTGTTGAGTTGGTCACATTTGGCTCCGACGCACTCCCTTTCAGGTCTGAACAGTGACGAGTCAGGCACCTGTGGT
Organism: Actinomycetota bacterium; assembly: GCA_009699025.1. Next base: position 3,875 of record WLOZ01000043.1, on the reverse strand, counting down.
GCATCCTTGCTCTACGTGCCACAGCGTCGTGAGCCACCTGACACAAAGGATTCCCGAGATGACCGTCCCCGGACTTGAGAACCCCCCCACGCGCAACAAGAAGCTGCTCGAGTGGGTTGAAGAGGTTGCCGCGCTGGCCGAGCCCGACCGGGTCGAGTGGTGCGACGGGTCGCAGGACGAGTGGAACCGCCTCACCGAACTGCTCGTCGAGGGTGGCACCTTCACCCGGCTCAACCCTGAACTTCGTCCCAACTCATTCCTGGCCCGGTCAAGCCCGAGTGACGTGGCGCGAGTCGAAGACCGCACCTACATATGCTCGGCGCAGGAAGCCGACGCCGGGCCCACCAACAACTGGGCCGACCCGGTCGAGATGCGAGCCACGCTGAAGGACCTGTTCGCCGGTTCCATGCGCGGGCGCACCCTCTATGTCGTTCCCTTCTCAATGGGGCCACTCGGCTCGCGCATCTCGCAGCTGGGCGTCGAGCTCACCGACTCGCCCTACGTGGTCGTCAACATGCGGATCATGACGCGCATGGGCCGCGAGGCCCTCGACCTGATCGGTGAAGACGGCGACTTCGTACCGGCCCTGCACTCGGTCGGCTACCCGCTGTCCGACGCCGATGGCGTGGCCCGACCCGACGTTGAGTGGCCCTGCAGCGACACCAAGTACATCGTGCACTTCCCCGAGAGTCGCGAAATCTGGTCGTACGGCTCGGGCTACGGCGGCAACGCACTGCTGGGCAAGAAGTGCTTCGCGCTGCGCATCGCATCGGCGATGGCTCGCGACGAGGGCTGGCTCGCCGAGCACATGCTGATCCTCAAGCTCACCGCGCCCGACGGCGACGTCAAGTACCTCACCGCGGCATTCCCCTCTGCCTGCGGCAAGACCAACCTCGCAATGCTCGAGCCGAGCCTGCCGGGCTGGACGGTCGAAACCGTGGGCGACGACATCGCCTGGATGCGCTTCGGCGACGACGGCCGCCTCTACGCGATTAACCCTGAGGCGGGGTTCTTTGGAGTCGCGCCCGGCACCGGCATGACCACCAATGCCAACGCGGTGCGCAGCCTCGACGCCAACTGCATCTTCACCAACGTCGCTCTCACCGACGACGGTGACATCTGGTGGGAGGGGCTCACGCCTGAGGTTCCCGCGCACCTCATCGACTGGAAGGGTCGCGATTGGACTCCTGCCTCTGATGAGCCGTCGTCACACCCCAACTCGCGCTTCACCGCGCCGGCCTCACAGTGCCCCTCGATCGCCCCCAACTGGGAAGACCCCGCGGGGGTGCCCATCTCGGCCATCCTCTTCGGCGGACGCCGCGCCACCAATGTGCCGCTGGTAAACGAGTCGCTGAGCTGGGAGCACGGGGTGTTTGTCGGCGCCACCGTGTCGTCGGAAACCACCGCTGCGGCCGTGGGTGCCATGGGTCAACTGCGCCGCGACCCCTTCGCGATGCTGCCCTTCTGCGGGTACAACATGGCCGACTACTGGAGTCACTGGCTCAAGGTGGGCGCCTCAACCGACCCCGAGAAGCTGCCGCGGATCTACCAGGTCAACTGGTTCCGCAAGGATGCCGACGGCTCGTTCCTGTGGCCCGGCTTCGGCGAGAACTCGCGGGTGCTGTCGTGGATCGTCGAGCGGCTTGAGGGCAAGGTCGGCGCGGTTGACACTGCCATCGGCCGGCGCCCGGTCGACGGCGACCTGCAGGTCGACGGCATCGGGGTCAGTCCCGAGCAGCTCGCCGAACTCTTCGCGGTCGATGGTGCGACGTGGCTGGCCGAGGCCGACCTGATCGAGGAGTACTTCGGGTTGTTCGGCGATCGGGTTCCGGGGGAGTTGCGCGATCAGCTGGCCGCTCTGAGGTCGCGACTCGCGTCTGCCTGATCGGGTGAGGCGGTCAGACTGTCAGGCGGTGAAGGCCTGCGGGTTCATCGACCTTTCAATTGCCAGCTTGGCCGCTGAGGCTCCGTCGCCCGGGAGGCGCGGATACTGCTCAACCGGAATGCTGGCGTAAATAGCCTCACGCTCGGCCTCGGTGAGACCGCCCCACACGCCGTACGGCTCGCGTGCCCTGATCGCGTAGTCGGCGCAGTCGAGACGCACGGGGCACCCAAAGCAGATCGACTTGGCCACTACTTCGCGCCGCCGACGGGTGCGGCCACGCTGGTCTCCGGGGTGGTAAAACATCATGACGTCGTGGCCGCTGCACGACGCGTGGTCTTGCCAGCGCCACACCGAGTCTGCGGGCACCTGTGCGGACGACTGCGGTGGCACTGTTCCTCCAGGTGACAGGATTTCAAAAAGGTAAGTTATCAGCGGTGTTGAATGTCGACAAGGGGTGGGGTGTCCCTCGACGCCGCGAGCGCCCTGCCCCGGTACGCTCGAGCAGTGACCTTGATGACAACCCCTCTTGAGCCCCTCGGGCCCCACGAATCGCCCTCCCTCGAGGGTGACACCCTTCTCGAGGATCGGCCCGACCTCCGACTCGACGATGGCGACCACGAGCGCTTCGCGCACTACGTCAAGAAGGACAAGATCGTCGAGAGCGCGGTCACCGGATCCCCCATCACTGCGCTCTGCGGCAAGGTGTGGGTGCCGGGGCGCGATCCTTCGAGGTTTCCAGTGTGTCCTGACTGCAAGAAGATCTACGACGGCATTCCCTCGGGCCCCGGTGGCGCCGGCGATGAGGGATGACCTCCGCGGCTGACCGGCCGACCTCTCGCGGTGGCCAGCCAGCGTCACCGCGCATGCTCGACGATCAGCACCGTGCGATCACTCTCGGCATCGTCACGTTCGTGACCCTCGTGGCGTTCGAGGGAACCGCCGTGATCACCGCACTGCCCGTCGTCGCGCGCGACCTCAACTCGGTGGCCTCGCTGGCCTGGATCATCAACGCGTTCGTGGCGGCTTCGCTCATGGGCCAGGTGCTCGCCGGTGAGTGGGGCGACCGGCTCGGGCCGCGTCTGCCTCTGCTCTTCGGAATCGCGGCCTTTGGGCTCGGCGGCCTCGTTGCCGGAATCGCCACGGCCTTCCCGGTGCTGATCGCGGGTCGCGCGCTGCAGGGCCTGGGCGCCGGGGGGATGATCGTGGTCGCATACGTGATCATCGGGCGCGCCTACCCAACCATCCTTCGCGCGAAGGCCTTCTCTCTTCTCTCGGCCGCGTGGGTACTGCCAGCGATTGTGGGCCCCGTCATCGCCGGCTGGCTTGCCGACTCGGTCTCATGGCGCTGGGTGTTCCTCGTGGTGGTGGTCCTCATCTGGCCCCCGCTATTCCTCGTGCTGCCCAGGCTGCGCCAGTTCGACGGAGCCCACTCCGACGAGCCGCGCCGCACGGGCAGGGTACGCGCCGGAGCGCAGGCAGCCGTCGGGCTGGTCGCGGTGCAAGACGCCGCACAGCGCGGCACCTGGGTGGGTGTCATCGAAGCGGCGGTGGGACTCGCGCTGCTGGTGCCCGCGCTGCTGGTGCTGCTGCCCGCGGGCACCCTGCGTGTGAGGCGCGGACTGCCCACCGTGATCGCGGTGCGCGGGCTCATGGCGGGCGCGTTTTTCTCGGCCGAGGCGTGGATCCCACTCTCGCTGCAGACGGTGCGGGGGGTCTCCACCACCTGGTCGGGGCTCTTCCTGGCGTGTGGCGCCATCGGCTGGGCCAGCGGTGCCTGGTTCCAGGGGCATGCTCCGGTGTCGTTCACGCCGGCCCGGCTCGTGCGAATCGGAAGCACCCTCGTGGTGGTGTCGCTGGTGACCCTGCCACTCTGCCTGGTGCCGGGGCTTCCGGTCGCGGTGCTGGTGCCCTCGTGGCTCATCGGTTCACTGGGAATGGGAATGAGCGTGAGCTCGCTGGCCACGCTGCTGCTCGACTACAGCGCGCCCGG
>WLOZ01000429.1 GCA_009699025.1 Actinomycetota bacterium | reverse complement strand
GGCGTGCATGCTCCGGTGTCTGCCTGCGCCTCGGGCGCTGAGGCCGCCGCGTGGGGCATGCGCATTATTGAGGAGGGTCGGGCCGACGTGGTCGTGGTCGGCGGCTTCGAGGCGGCGGTGCACCCGCTGACGCTTGCGTCCTTCGGCAATATGCGCGCCCTCTCCACCCGCAATGACGACCCGGTCACCGCCTCGCGCCCCTACGACCTCGGTCGTGACGGCTTCGTGATGGGCGAGGGGGCAGGCATCCTGGTGATCGAGTCGGCAGAGCATGCCGCGGCTCGTTCAGCGCGCGTTTACGCCGTGCTCGCCGGGGCGGGCATGACCGCCGACAGCCATCACATCGCTCAGCCCGACCCCGAGGGTCGTGGCGCCACGGCCGCCATCCGCCTCTCGCTCGCCGACGCCGGTCTCAGTCCGACCGACATCGTGCACGTCAACGCCCACGCCACGTCGACGCCGCAGGGCGACATCGCCGAGTCGCAGGCGATTCGCGCAGCACTGGGCGATGCCACCGACGCCATTGCCGTGTCGGGCACCAAATCGGTCACCGGGCACCTCCTCGGCGGCGCCGGAGCCATCGAGTCGGTCTTCACCGTGCTGGCGCTGCACCACAGAATCGCCCCGCCCACCATCAACATCGAGAATTTCGACCCCGCCATCGCGCTCGATGTAGTGGGCGCCACCCCCCGCCCGCTTCCCTCGGGCGACATCGCTGCCATTAACAATTCCTTCGGCTTCGGCGGTCACGACGTCGCCCTCACCTTCGCGAGCATCTGACGTGACCGTCACGGAGGCTCCGGTCGACCCTCGCTCGCCGGTGGTGAGACTCGCCGCGTTCTTCGATCACGGCGTGTTCACCCCCATCACTCCCATCGACGACAGCGGGGTGCTGTCGGCCGTCGGGCGCGTCGAGGGCTCCGAGGTGGTGGCTTTCTGCACTGACCCGACCCTGCAGGGCGGTGCGATGGGCATCGACGGGTGTCGGGCCATCACCACCGCCTACGACCGCGCACTTGCCGATTCCTCACCCATCGTCGGCCTCTGGCACAGCGGCGGGGCGCGCCTGCGCGAGGGCGTGGCCAGCCTCGATGCCGTGGGCCGCGTCTTCGCCGCCATGACGCTGGCCTCCGGGCGCGTTCCGCAGATCTCGATCGTGCTCGGCCCGGCCGCGGGCGGCGCGGCCTACGGGCCTGCGCTCACCGACGTGGTGATCCTCGCCCCCGACGGACGAGTCTTCGTGACCGGGCCAGAGGTGGTGCGATCGGTCACCGGCGAAGACGTCGACATGGAGCGCCTCGGCGGCCCCGAACCACACGGCCGTCGTTCTGGCGTGGTGCACATCGTGGCCGAGAGCGAGGCCGATGCCCTCGCCCGTGGTCGCGAACTCGCGACTCTTCTTGGCCGCCAAGGATCACTCGACGTGCCCTCCGTGGTCGATGTCGACCTCGAGGCATCGCTGCCCGAGGCACGCAAGCGTGCCTACGACGTGCACCCGCTGGTCGCCGCACTGCTCGACGAGGGCACCGGCCTCGAGCTGCACCCGCGGTGGGCCCCCAACGTGGTCACCATGCTCGGGCGCTTCGGCGGTCGCACCGTGGGCATTGTGGCCAACAACCCGCTTCGACTCGGCGGGTGCCTCGACTCATCGAGCGCCGAGAAGGCCGCGCGCTTCGTGCGTATGTGCGACGCCTTCGCGGTTCCGATCATCGTGGTGGTTGACGTGCCCGGCTATCTCCCCGGCGTCGGCCAGGAGTGGGATGGCGTGGTGCGCCGCGGTGCGAAGCTGCTGCACGCGTTCGCTGAGTGTGTGGTGCCCCGCATCACACTGGTCACACGCAAGGCCTACGGCGGCGCCTACATCGCCATGAACGGCAAGTCGCTCGGCGCCACCAGGGTGCTGGCCTGGCCAGGTGCCGAGGTGGCCGTCATGGGCTCGGTCGCGGCCATCCGGGTGCTGCACCGGCGCAGGCTCGCCGACGTTCCAGAAGACGCGCGCGCGCAGGTCGAGCTCGAGCTTGCGGCCGAGCACGAACTCATCGCCGGAGGCATCGAGCGCGCGGTTGAGATTGGCGTGGTCGACGAGGTGGTCGAGCCATCACTCACCCGCGGGCGCCTCGCTCAGATCCTCAAAGATGCACCCGGCAGGCGAGGGCAGCACGGCAACATCCCGCTGTAAGGGCTGCGGCAGTCGCTTCGCTGGTCAGCCGCTGGCGCTCGCTTCCGATGATCCGACCTCAAGGGCTGCGGCGCCGAGCCGGGCTGCGAGTTCGGCCACACCCGCCGCGTCGAGCCCCTGCGCGGCCGCCGCGTAGCCCAGGATAAAAGTGGTCACGGGCGCCGCTGGACGCTCAACGCCGTGCGCCGCGTCGCGAGCGAGATCAAGGATCGCGTCGATGTCGATCGGCGCCCCCTCAACCCCCGCTAGTGCGGTCGCCTGAACTGACCATTCACGCAGTCGCATCGGACCTCCCAGTGACAGTTCTCGCCGAGCCTCGGCCACAGCATTCCACGTGTCAGTATCGACGACGTCGTCGAGCGCGACGTCGACGCGGTCGAGGGCGAGCAGTTCCACCAGCTGGTGCATCGACCCGTTGCGGAGGTCAACGGTCGCCACCGCGTCGAGCAGCGCGCCCCTGCGCACCGCCTGAAGCAGGTACTGGTCACGTCCGGCGGCCCTCGCAATCGCGCCGTCGCGCCCGGCGTCAATGGCGCGTCGCGCCGCCGCGACCACCGTGGGCACCAGCGACCCGGCCCGCGGAAGGTCGGCCGCCATCACCAGCAGAATTGGGTCGCCCTCAACACTCAGTGCCCCGGCCACCACCGCAGCTGCGGGGCCGGAGCCGGGTGGTGATTCCTCGACGAAGGTGACACCGGGACGCACACCGCGCTCACGTGCCGGACCCACGACAATCACCCGCTCAGCACCTGCCTCGTCGACCGCGGTCACCGCACGCTCAAGCAGGGTGCTGCCGCCCACGGTGAGCAGCGGCTTATCAACTCCCCCGAGCCGCCTCGACGCACCCCCCGCGAGTACGAGCGCGACCCAGGGGTCGGTCATACCGGGTTGGGTGCCGGAAGTACGCCCGC
>WLOZ01000428.1 GCA_009699025.1 Actinomycetota bacterium | reverse complement strand
GGAATCAGGCATCGATTCACTCAACGTTGCCGCCGCCTCGGCCGTGGCGTGTTTCGCCTTGCGCTCCTAAATCCCACGCCACGTGTCATGGTGGTGCACGAGCCCTGAAGGGAGACGCCGATGAGTGGCGCCACGATCATCCTGATCCGACATGGTGAGACACCGTGGAGCCTGTCCGGCCAGCACACGGGACGAACCGACATCGCTCTCACCGCTGCGGGGCAGGCTCGGGCCGATCAGATCCGTCCCACGCTGACGCATCACGATTTCGGCCTCGTGCTGACCAGTCCTCTCGCGCGCGCCCGCGACACAGCCGAGCGTGCCGGGCTTGTCGCCGATGACGAACCCGACCTGCTCGAGTGGGACTACGGAGCATGGGAGGGAAGAACCACCGCCGACATCCGGGCTGACACTGGCAATCCCGAGTGGGTGATCTGGGACCACCCAATACCGCCCGGCAACACGCCGGGCGAGCAGCCGGCCGATGTCGCTGTGCGCGCCCAGCGGGTCATCGACCGATGCCTGCCACTGCTGGAGTCAGGCGCAGACTGCGCACTCGTTGCTCACGGACACGTGCTGCGCATTCTCACCGCCACCTGGCTCGGCCTGCCGGCTGTTGACGGCCGCCTATGGGCCCTCGACGCCGGATGCCTCAGCGCGCTGGGCTTCGAGCGCGACCAGCGAGTGATCAGCCGTTGGAATGTGGTGCCGCACTAGCCACCGCATGTCAACTTCGCTAGGTGACGGCGTCGCCCAGCAGCTTCTTCATCGGCTTCACCAGGAACAGCAGCACCACGCCCATGGCGATCGCCAGCACGGCGAACACCGCGAACTGGGTGGTGAGCGGGTCGTCCTGCAGCACCTTCAGAATCTGCCCGGCGACCGAGTCGCCCACGGCCACCGCGAGGAACCACAGCGCCAGCATTTGACCCACGTAGCCCTTGGGCGCGAGCACGGTGGTGGCGGCGAGCCCTGTGGGCGAGAGCAGCAGCTCGGCCCACGTCTGCACCAGGTACACGCCAACCAGCCACCACATCGCCGACTGCTGGCCATTGTCGGCGTTCATGGCCGGGATGAGCATGATCACGAACGACAGCGCGATACCGAAGATAGCGATGGCAAACTTCATCGGCAGCGAGGGCGCACGCTCGGCGAGCTTGGTCCACATCCAGGCGAAGATAGGCGCGAAGATGATGATGAACACCGGGTTGATCGACTGGAACCACGCGGTGGGTACGGTGAACGACCCCACGTTCCGGTCGGTGAACTGCTGGGCGAACACGCTGAGCGTGCTGCCGGCCTGGTCGTAGATTCCCCAGAAGATCGCCGCTGCGAGAAACAGCAGGATGAAGGCCTTCACTCGTGACCGCTCGACCGTTGTGATGGGCGCTCGCAACAGGCGGGTGAAGTAGATCACCGGAAGCGCGAGGATCACCACGGTGAAAATCGTGGTCACGTGGCTGGGCTCGAAGTGGAAGAACACCACGTCGACGATCACCACCACCGCCAGAACGGCGGCGCTCAGTCCGAGGATGGCGGCGAGTCGCGACTTCTCCCTCGCCGTCGCCGGGGACGAGGGCTTCAGCCCAACGTCGCCGAGGTGGCGCTGGCCCAGTAGGTACTGGGCAATGCCGAAGAGCATCCCCACCCCGGCAGCAGCGAAAGCGACCTGCCAGCCATAGGCGATCTCAAGCGCGCCACACACCAGCGGAGCGATGAAGGCTCCGAGGTTGATACCCATGTAGAAGAGCGAAAAGCCTGCGTCGCGCCGCTCGTCGCCGTCGGCGTAGAGACCTCCCGCGATGGCCGAGATGTTGGGCTTGAGCAGCCCGGTGCCCGCGGCAATGAGCAGTAGCCCGCCCCAGAAGCTGTACGTCATCGGTAGGGCCATCGAGAAATGGCCGCACGCGATGATGATGGCGCCCACGAGCACCGAGCGCCGCGCGCCCCACAGCTTGTCGGCAATGAAGCCACCCGCGAGCGGCAGCACGTACACCAGGGAGTTGTAGGTTCCGTAGACCGCAGCGGCATCGCCGGCGCTGTAGCCGAGGCCTGGGCCGGGGGGGCTGCCTGCCGTGGCGGGGGTGGTCAGGTAGAGCACGAGCAGGGCCCGCATGCCGTAGAAGGAGAAGCGCTCCCACATCTCGGTCATGAACAGCGTTGACAGCCCTCGCGGCTGTCCGAAGAACGTACGTTCAGGCGGTGGCGCTGTGGCAGTGCTCACCGGCGCACCACCCACGCGATCGTGGTAGCGACGAAGGCCACGAGCACGGCGGGAATGATCAGGGCTGAGGTCAGGGTGAGCACGAGCCACACCGCCGCCCCCGCGACTCCGCCAGCGATCAGCCCGCCCACCACACGCCCCACGGTGACCGGATCCGACGCGCGCGACCGACGCTCAGCCTGCGACTGGTCCTTCACGGAAGGGGACGCCCGTTCCGCCGGGGGAGTAGGCGGGGTTCCCTTGGCGGCGTTCATGCTCGCCTCGACCTGCTTGAGTAGGTCGTCGATGTTGTCGTCAGCCATGTCGACATCCTTGCACTCACCGCCGTGACGCCGGACGCAGACTTGCAATCCCGGCACTCGTGGCGCACCGTGAGGGTATGGCCCGCGCCCGTACTCGCCTCTCGCTCATCGCCCGGCTCGTTGTGCCGCTCGTGGTGCTCAGTGCCTGCGGCTCTGCGGTTGTTGGGGGTGCAGCATCTGAGGGCGGCCCCGCGACCGCTGCGACCGCGACCGCGACGGCGACCCACGGCGACAATCACTCGCAATCGACGACTCCCGTCGAGAGTGTGGAAAGCGTGACCGATTCCCTCGCCGGTGGCGGAAGCTTGGTCACGGTGGGGTTTGCCAACGGTCCCTATACGCCGACGGCCGAGGCTGGGGGCACCGACGACTACCACTGCTTCCTGATCGACCCCGCAATCGCAGCCGACACCTTTATCACCGGCGTCAGATTCAATCCCGGCAATGCCAGCATCGTGCACCACGCGATCCTGTTCCGCGTTCCGCCCGAAAGTGTGGCTGCCGCGAGGGCCAAGGACTCCCAGACGCCCGACGAGGGCTGGTCCTGCTTCGGCGACACCGGTATT